>NZ_JBEGDJ010000003.1:0-165594 GCF_040191335.1 Nocardioides sp. YIM 152588
GTGGGCCGCACCTACACCCCGCCGTTCTCCTACTACGCGGGCCACGAGAACGCCTTCCGCGTGGTCGCCGCCGACGACGCGGTCACCACCACCGACGGTACGGGCGTCGTGTGCCGCGCGGCGCGGGCAGCGCGGCTCGATCGCGGCCAGGGAGCGGTCGGAGACCCCGGCCTCGCGCAGCTGGAGCGGGGTCAGGGTGGAGTCGTCGACCACCGCGTGCAGCACGCCGGCGACCTGGACCTCGGGGTCGAACCCGGCCAGGGCGTCGGCCACCGCCTCGGCGTGCTCGATGGCGGCCACGCCGAGCTCGTCCACCTGCCCGTCGTGGGCCCGCCTGGCCACGGCACGAGCGTGCTCGAGCGTGAGGCCGCGGGGATCCTCGGCCATCCGAACCCCCCTTCCGTCGGGGCCCCATCCTCGGACAGGGCCCCGACGGAGAAGGGATTGTGTCGGGTGACGGCGACCGCCGGGACAAAGCGCCCGGTCGCCCCAGCCGGCCACCGACCGGCGGGGGTCAGGGCAGGTCGAGCGGACGCAGCACGAAGATGATGCCGTGCGCGACCTGCTTGTTGCCCTTGTTGATGTCGAGGGCCGACGGGTCGAGGAACGGGTCGATGTCGTCGGTGTCCTGGTCGCGCAGCTGGACCAGGGGCAGCCGCTTGTAGATGACGTCCACCTCGAAGGTCGATCCCTGCGCGGTGGTCAGCTCGGCGCCGTCCGCCGCGAGCGCCTTCGACGAGGTGATCGTCGCGCCCGGCACGACGTGGTAGAGCAGCACCTGCTCGATCGCGTCCACGCCGACGGCGCTGACGAGCGTCTTGAACACCTTCCGCTCCGACCGGATCCAGTCGCCGGTGAGCTCCTTGGCGAGGCGGCGGAAGGAGGCGTCGTTCGGGATGAACGCCGTGAGCTTGACCGTGCCGTCGGCGAGCACGGCGACCGGGCTGGAGGGCTTCGCGTCGAGCACGGCCAGCACGGCCTCGGTGACGATGTCGTAGTCGCGGCCCCGCTTGTCGAACCTGTTGCCGTCGGACGTGAGCACCTCGGCCAGGCTGGTGGTGCCCTTGGCGGCGGCCTTCGCGGGCGCTGCTTCGGCCGTGCCCGGGGCCAGAAGGAGGGACGCCGTGAGCGCGACGGTCGCGCCGGTGGTGACAAGGCTTCGCATCTTCATTGATCAGTCCTTGCGTGAGGGGCCGCCGTTTGCCGCCCGTTGACCGTTGTTCGTTGCCGTCGGCCAGACGGTTGGCATATCCACCAATCTTTTTTCGATCCCCGGGCGCACGCCCGCGGCGCGCTCCGGTGCGGCCCGTCGCCTCAGCCGTCCCCGAGGGGGATCTCGACGAGCGGGCCGCCGGGGCTCCCCCCGGTGTCCGGGTCGACCGTGCGCCGCCGCGCGGTCAGCCGCACCCGGTCGGCGCGGAAGAGGTCCTCGGAGCACTCGAACGGCACCCCGCCGGGCGTCGTGGAGACGCGGGAGATGTGGAGCAGGGGCGAGCCCGGCGGCACCTCGAGCTCCTTCGCCTCCGCGGCGCTCGCGAGCACGACCGTGATCTGCTCCTCGGTGGCGCCGACCGCCAGCCCGTAGTCGTCGGCCAGCAGCCGGTAGAGCGAGCCGGTCAGGTCGCGCCCGGGGAGGCCGGGCACCAGGTCCGCCGGGAACCGGGCGCTCTCCAGCGAGAGCGGGATGCCGTCGGCGTACCGGGTCCGGGCCACCTCCACCACCTGCGGCCCGTCGTGCGCCAGCGCTGCCCGCTCGACGTCGGTCGCCGGGCGGACGAGCGCGGAGCGGAGCACGGTGGCGGACCGGTGGCCCGCCGAGGCCAGCAGGTCCGGTACGCCGAGCAGCTCGGCCGCCTCGCGCTCGACGACGTCGCGACGCACGAACGTCCCTCCGGAGCGCCCCGTGCGCCGTTCGAGCACCCCGGCGCGGCTGAGCGGCACCAGCGCGCTGCGCAGCGTGGTCCGGGAGACCGAGAAGCGCGCGGCCATCTCCCGCTCGGTGCCGAGCCGGTCGCCCGGCCGCAGCGCCCCCGAGGCCAGCATCCGCAGGATCCGCCGGCGCACGTCCTCCGCGACGACGCCGCCCTCGGACTCCTCCGCCGCCCTCATCCCGGGTTCACCGCGCCCACACCCGCCAGGCTAGGACGCGCTCGGCGTCACGGCCTCCGCCGACTCGGGCAGGATCTGGCCGCCGTCGACGACCATCGCGTGGCCGGTGATGTACCGGGCCTCGCGGGTGGCCAGGAACGCGGCGGCGTGGCCGATGTCCTCGGGGGTGCCGAGCTCGCCGAGCGGGATCGAGGCGGCCATCTGGGCGAGGTAGTCCTCGCCCAGGTCGGCCAGCCCCTCGGTCAGCACGTTGCCGGGCAGCACCGCGTTGACCGTGATCCCGGCCGGCGCCAGCTCGATCGCGGCGGTGCGCATGAAGCCGAGCTGCGCGGCCTTCGAGGCGCCGTAGTGGGACCAGCCCGGGAAGCCGGTGGTCGGCCCGGTGATGGAGGAGGTGAGCACCACCCGGCCTCGGCCCGAGGCCTCCAGGAACGGCAGCGCCGCCTGCACGGCCCAGACGGTGCCCTTGACGTTGACGCCGAGGACGGTGTCCAGGTCGTCCTCGGTCATGGTGGCCAGGGGCGCCTCGGGGAAGATCCCGGCGTTGGCGCAGAGCACGTCCAGGCCGCCGAGTGCCTCGGCCGCCTCGGCGACCGCGGCGGTCGCGCCGGCCCGGCCGGCGATGTCCGCGGCGACGGTGACCACCCTCGCGGCGCCGAGCTCCTTGAGCGTCGCCGCCGCGGCCTCGAGCTGTTCGGGGGTGCGGGCGGTGATGGCGACCGCGGCGCCGGCCTTCGCGAAGACCCGGGCGATCCCGAGCCCGATGCCGCGGGACCCTCCGGTGACGAGGACGCGGACGTCGGCGAGGTCGAACATGACTGCTCCTTCTGGTGGGGCGTGCAGGTGGGGGCGTGCAGGTGGGTGCGCGTGGGGGAGGACGGGTCAGGCGAGCGGGAACCGGTACCAGGCCGGGTCGTCGAGGTAGGCGCGTGCCAGGTCGACGGTGCCGGCGCCGTACTCGACGCCCCACTCCTGGGCGGGCGGGGAGTCGGGGTGCGTGCCGAGCCAGGCGGTGAGCATCAGCCGGCGCAGCATGACGAAGGTCGGGATCATCGCCAGGTCCTCGGCCGAGAGCGGGCGGACCTGCTGGTAGCCGTCCAGCCACGCGGCGACGGCCGCGGCCGTGTCGGGCTCGTGCTCCAGCCACGAGATCGCGGCGGCGAGGTCGTAGACGAACCAGCCGTAGCCGCAGTCGTCGAAGTCGATCACGGTGAGCGCCGACGCCGGGTCGATCATCAGGTTCGCCAGGCGCAGGTCGGCATGGATCAGGCCGTACCGGTCGGCGGCGCGCCCGTACGCCGCCAGCCGCTCCCGCACGCGGGCCGCGGCCGCGCCGAGCGCCGGCAGGTCCGCGGGCGCGACGCCGGGGCCGTCGGCGTACGTGCCCCAGCGGGCGGCCGTGCCGAGGCACTCCTCGACGTCCCAGGAGAAGCGGTCGAACTCCTCGGGCGCGGTCCAGGACGCGACGTGGCGGTGCATGCCGGCGGTGATCCGGCCGAGCTCGGTCATCGAGAGCCGGTCCGCCGCCTCCTCCCCGGTGACGCCGTCGACGAGGGTGAAGGCGACCACGAACCGGGCGGACTCGCCCTCGCCGAGGTCGACCACGCGGTCCCCGGACGCGGTCGGGACCACCTCGGGCGTGGTGATCCCCGCGTCCTCGCGCAGCCGGTCCATCCAGGCCAGCTCGGAGTGGATGGAGGTGCGCGTCTGGTAGCCCGGGCGGTGCACCCGGAGCACCAGCGTCCCCGGGGCGGCGCCGGCCGATCCGTGGCGGACCAGGTAGGTGCCGTTCTCGGAGAGGCTGATCAGCCGCAGCTCGGCGGGCTCGCCGATGTCGTAGTGGGCCAGCGCGCGTCGGGCGGCGGCCGTGGCGACGGCCTCGGTCAGCATCGGCGGGTCTCCTTCCGGCGGGCCCGGTGGGGGAGCCGGGCGCCACCAGTAGACCGCGCCGAGACCCCGGGCAGACCAAATCAAACCCAGTGTTCACAGGCTTGTTACGGGGCTTCCTTAGTCTTCTGGGACCGCCGCAGCGAGGCCCGGGTCGCCGGGCAGACCAAATCGAGAGGGTGTGGGGCCGGGTGCGCAGCTCGACCATCCTGGACGCGAACGCCTACCGGCCCGACCCGGACCGCCCGGGCGGCGACGACCCGCTGGTCGCCCGCCGGCAGCGGGCGCTGGGGCCGGCGTACCGGCTCTTCTACGACGAGCCCGTGCACCTGGTCCGGGGCAGCGGCACGACGCTGTGGGACGCCGACGGACGCGCCTACCTGGACGCCTACAACAACGTGGCGAGCGTCGGGCACGCCCACCCGCGGGTGGTGGCGGCCGTCGCCGAGCAGGCGGCGACGCTGAACACCCACACCCGCTACCTGGACGAGCTGCTCGTCGGGTACGCCGAGGAGCTCCTGGGCACGTTCCCGGCAGGCATGGACCAGGTGATGTTCACGTGCACCGGGTCGGAGGCCAACGACCTGGCCGTCCGGATCGCCCGGCGCGCCACCGGTGGCACCGGCGTGATCGTCACGGCCGAGGCCTACCACGGCAACACCGACCTGGTGACCGGCCTGTCGCCGTCCCTCGGCTCGGGCGCCGAGCTCGGGCCGCACGTGTGGACCGTCGCCGCGCCGGACCCGGTCCGGCGCGCGGACGAGGACCCCGGCGCCGCGCTGGCCGCCGAGGTACGCCGGGTGCTGGACGAGATGGCCGCCGCCGGCGTACGCCCCGCGGCCCTGCTGGTCGACACCGCGCTCTCCTCGGACGGCGTGCACACCCACCCGGCCGGGCTGCTCGCCGGGGCGGTGGCCGAGGTCCGCGCCGCGGGCGGCCTGCTGATCGCCGACGAGGTGCAGCCCGGCTTCGCCCGGACGGGCTCGGCGTTCTGGGGCTTCGAGCGGCACGGGCTCGCGCCGGAGCTGGCCACGCTGGGCAAGCCGATGGGCAACGGGATGCCGATCGCGGCCGTGGTGGGGCGCGCCGCGGTGATCGACGCCTTCGCCTCCGCGGTGCCGTACTTCAACACCTTCGGCGGCAACCACGTCTCGGTGGCGGCCGCCCGGACCGTGCTCGCGGTGATCGAGGAGGAGGGGCTGCGCGCCAACGCGGCCGCGGTCGGCGAGCGCCTCCGCCGCCACGTGCGCGAGCTCGCCGCGGACCACCCGGAGATCGCCGACGTGCGCGGCGATGGGCTCTACGTCGGCATCGAGCTGGTCGCCGAGCCGGGCGGCACCGAGCCCGGCACCGCCCGCGCCCGGGACGTGGTCAACGGGCTGCGCCGCGAGGGCGTGCTCTGCTCCGTGTGCGGCCCGTTCGGCTCCACCCTCAAGGTCCGCCCGCCCCTGGTGTTCAGCCCCGCCGACGCCGACCGCTTCGCCGAGGCCCTCGCCGGCGTGCTCTGACCCGCCCCGCATCCGCCGCGTCGTGACGTGCGCACCCCCGGGGTCGCGGGCTGTGCGCCGGCGAAGAAATCGACGGATCGTGTTTGGGTCCGCCAGGGCTGGATAGGACGGCTTTATCGGAATCAATCAAGATTACGGCCCGGGGCTCCCCAGCGATCCGGGCCGGAGGGGAGCACGATGAACGCCGAGAACAGCCACCCGACCACCACCGACGCCGGCGTACCGGTCGCCTCCGACGAGCACTCGCTCTCGGTCGGTCCCGACGGCCCGCTGCTGCTCCAGGACCACTACCTGATCGAGCAGATGGCGCAGTTCAACCGCGAGCGGATCCCCGAGCGCCAGCCGCACGCCAAGGGCGGCGGCGCGTTCGGCGAGTTCGAGGTCACCCAGGACGTCAGCGCCTGGACCCGCGCGGACTTCCTCCAGCCCGGCAAGAGGACCGAGGTGCTCGCCCGGTTCTCCACCGTCGCGGGGGAGCGGGGCAGCCCGGACACGTGGCGCGACCCGCGCGGCTTCGCGCTGAAGTTCTACACCGACGAGGGCAACTTCGACCTGGTCGGCAACAACACGCCGGTCTTCTTCCTGCGCGACCCGATGAAGTTCCAGCACTTCATCCGCTCCCAGAAGCGCCGCGCCGCCAACAACCTGCGCGACCACGACATGCAGTGGGACTTCTGGACGCTCTCGCCGGAGTCTGCCCACCAGGTGACGTGGCTGATGGGCGATCGCGGCATCCCGCGCACCTGGCGGCACATGAACGGGTACTCCAGCCACACCTACTCGTGGATCAACGCCGACGGCGAGATGTTCTGGGTGAAGTACCACTTCAAGACCGACCAGGGCATCGAGTGCTTCACGCAGGACGAGGCCGACCAGATGGCCTCGATCGACACCGACTACCACCAGCGCGACCTGTTCGAGCACATCGAGGGCGAGGAGTTCCCGAGCTGGACCCTGCACGTGCAGGTGATGCCGTTCGAGGACGCGAAGACCTACCGCTACAACCCGTTCGACCTGACGAAGGTCTGGCCGCACGCGGACTACCCGCTCCACGAGGTCGGCCGGCTCACGCTGAACCGCAACGTGACCGACTACCACACCCAGATGGAGCAGGCCGCCTTCCAGCCGAACAACCTGGTCGCCGGCACGGGGCTCTCCCCGGACAAGATGCTGCTGGCCCGCGGGTTCAGCTACGCCGACGCGCACCGCGCCCGGCTCGGCGCGAACTACCAGCAGATCCCCGTCAACGAGCCGAGGTGTCCCGTCTACTCCTACTCCAAGGACGGCGCGATGCGGGTCAAGCCGGTCTCGGACCCGGTCTACGCACCGAACTCGTACGGCGGGCCCGCGGCCGACCCGGCGCGCACGGACGACGGCGGCCGCTGGGCGGCCGACGGCGACATGGTCCGCGCGGCGTACACGCTCCGCGAGGACGACGACGACTGGGGCCAGGCGGGCACGCTGGTCCGCGAGGTGCTCGACGACGAGGCTCGCGCGCGCCTGGTCGACAACATCGTCGGCCACCTGCTCAACGGGGTGAGCGAGCCGATCCTGGCGCGGGCGTTCGAGTACTGGCGCAACGTCGACAAGGACCTGGGGGACCGGGTCGAGGCGGGCGTGCGGGAGAAGCAGGACGAGAAGGACCCCAAGGCGGGGGAGCAGGGGAACCCGGCGCGGTCGTCGGCGCAGTCCAAGGCCTGACCGGTCTCGGGGATGCACCACGCGCTCACCGGCGCGGTGCATCCCCGTCCGCCCGGACCGGGGCATCCACGCCCTGGCGGTCGCGCCTCGGCGCGAAGGCCAGGACCAGGGCCGCGGTCACCAGGGCGACGCCGGCGGCGACCACCAGGGCGGCGCTGACGCCGTCGACGAAGGACTGGCGGGCCAGCTCGGCGAGTTGCTGTCCCCGCTCGCCGAGCTGCGCCAGCTCGGGTGAGGTGGTGAAGGCGACCGAGCCCAGGATCGCGTCGGCGGCCTGCTGCGGAAGTCCGGCGACCTGGTCGACCAGGCCGTCCCGGTAGACCTGGTTGAGGGTGGAGCCGAGCACGGCGATGCCGAGCGCCGATCCCAGCTCGCGGGCGGTGTCGTTCATCGCCGACGCGACACCCTGCTTGGAGGCCGGCAGCGCCTCGGTCACCGCCGTGGTGGCCGGCGTGCCGGACAGGCCCATGCCCGCGGCGCCGATCAGCAGCCCGAGGGCGAACACCGGGTAGTTCAGGTCGACCTGGGAGAGGCTGACGACGTACAGGCCCACCGCCAGCAGCACCATCCCGAGCGGCACCAGGTGGCGGAAGCCGAACCGGGCCGCCAGCCGGGGCGCCATGCGGGCGGTGGGGATCAGCAGGAACGGGATGGGCAGCATCCGCAGCGCGGCCTCCAGCGGGCTCAGCGCGATGACGAACTGCAGGTACTGCAGGATCGAGAAGATCAGCCCGAACCAGCAGAAGAACGTCACCGCGATCGCCAGGCTGCCGACCGAGAAGCCCCTGACCGCGAAGAGCCGGGGGTCCAGCAGCGGCTGCTCGCGCCGCAGCTCCCACCACACGAAGGCGGCCAGGCCCGCGGCGCCGCCGACGAGGGCGACCAGCGTGATCGAGTCGGTCCAGCCGCGCTCGGGTCCCTCGATGATGCCGAAGACCAGCAGGCCCATCCCGACCAGGGTGAGGACCCCGCCCACCACGTCGACCGCCGGCGGGTGCTCGTCGACGGAGTCGGGTACGACGACCAGCGTGCCGACCACGGACACCGCGGCGAGGGCGGCGTTGAGCCAGAAGAAGGACTGCCAGGCGAAGAGCTCCAGCATGATCGCGGTGATGAAGAGCCCGACGACCGCGCCGGCGCCGGCGATGCCGACCCACACCCCGATCGCCCGCGGCCGCTCCTCCTCGGGGAAGGAGGTGGTGATGACCGACAGCGTCGTGGGCATGACCGCGGCGGCACCGAGTCCCATCGCGGCGCGCACCGCGATGAGCCCGGTCGGGGTGTCGACGAAGGCTCCGGCGACGGCGGCCAGCCCGAAGATCGTCAGGCCGGCCAGCAGCAGCGGCTTGCGGCCGAACCGGTCGCCGAGCGCCCCGGCGAAGAAGAGCAGGGCGGCGAAGACGACCGTGTAGGCATCGATGATCCAGGTCAGCTGGGTCTGGGTCGCGCCGGTGGCGCGGGCGATGTCGGGAAGGGCCACGTTGAGGCCGACCACGGCGGAGACGATCGTCATCAGCGAGATGCCGATGACGGGCATGATCCGTCCGGTCGGCGTCACGGCGATGGTGGTATTTCTACGCATGATGAAATGATATTCTCCACCTGATGAATTTTGTCAAGGGGTACCGATGAGTAGCCGTCGCGGCCGGCGGCCGGGCGGCTCGGACACGCGCGAGGAGATCCTCACGGCGGCACGCCGGTTGTTCGGCGAGGACGGCTTCGCGGGAACGTCGCTGCGACAGATCGCGACGGCGGCCGGCGTCGACGTACGGCTGGTCAGCCACTACTTCGGCTCCAAGGGTGATCTCTTCGTCGCCGCGGTGGAGCTGCCCTTCGACCCGGAGTCGACGTTCGACATGTTGCTGGCACCGGGCCCGGCCGGTCTCGGCGAGCGGCTGGCCGGCTTCGTCCTGGACATCCTCGACTCGCCCCCGGGCCGGCAGGTGATGACGGGCATGCTGCGCGCAGCCGCGTCGGAGGACCAGGCCGCCGCCATGGTGCGTGACCGGCTCGTCGGTCAGCTGCTGCTGCCGTTGGCGAGCCGACTCGGCACCGACCACGCCGAGCTGCGGGCCAGTCTGATGGGGTCCCAGATCGCCGGCCTGGTGCTGGCCCGGCACATCGTCGGACTACCGGCCCTCGTCGACGCCGACCGCGAGACCCTCGCCGGACTCCTGGGGCCCGTGCTGGCCCACTACCTGACCGTCGACCTCCCTCAGGACGCCGAGCCGGCGGCGGCCGCCGTGTCCGAGGGGGCGTGAGGGCGCCGGGTCCAGCGGTCGCCGAGCCTCGCCGCGCGCGCCTCAGCCGCCGGGGCGTCGGCGGGCGACAGCTCGGGCCAGCGCCTGCGCCGCCGGGGTCGGCCGGTCCCGCGGCCAGGCCAGCGCCAGTGGCGACGGGGGCGCGTCGGCGAGCGGGACGAAGGCCAGCCCCGGCCTGCGCGGCGCGATCTCACGGCCGCCGCGGGTGCCCAACGCCGTGGCCGGCCGTGAGGGCGCCTACACCCTGCTCGCCCTCGGCGTACTGGCCCCGGGGCTGGAGGAGGTCGTCCCGGCCGCGTGCGACGCGGTGGCCGCGGCGATGCGGCCGTGGGCGACCGGCACGGCGCTGCTCAACTGGCTCGGCGCCAGCGCCGGCGCGGAGGAGGTCGCCGGCGCGTGGACGCCGGGCGTGCGCGACCGGTTGCTCGCAGTGAAGAGGGCGGTCGACCCCGGGAACGTGTTCCGGCTGGGTCACGCGCTCCGTGCCTGATCCGGGGCACCGCAGGGTGGTTTCGAGGCTCGCTGCGCTCGCACCTCAACCACCGGGGTCAGCGCCCGAGATCCTCGGCGCTGAACTCCCCGGCCTCCACGCGGGCGCGGATCTCGTCCGCATGGCTGATCGCGGCGCCGATCTCCTCGGCCACCAGGTGGGCCGCCGTCTGCCAGGCGACGGAGCGGAGCCGCTCGAGGTTGCGCTCGAGGCCGGCGCTGGTGCCCTCACCGTCGTACAGGGTGCCGGCCTCGGCGACCCACCGGGCGACGAGCAGCTCGCACAGCTCGCGGATCCGGTCCCGCATGGTGTCCGACGCCCAGCGGCTGAGCGTGAAGTCGGTGCCGATCTCGAACAGCTCCAGCGCGCCCCGCAGCTGGGGGACGCTGGGGGCGTACCAGGACCGCCGGCCGTCGGGGCCCGTCCGCCGTTCCAGGTAGCCGGTGCTGACCAGCGCGGGCACCTGGTCGGGGTAGTTGTCGCCGAGGAGGTCGGCGAGCTCGCCCTCGTCCAGGGTGCGGGCGGAGGTGGCCAGCCAGCCGGTCCCGGTGATCGCCGGCCCGAGGAGGTCGACCACGTCGTTGGCCGGCTCGGCGGCGTCGCCGAGCACCTGCCGGATCGTCTGCAGCCGCAGCCCCTGGTCCTGCAGCGACGAGATCGCCCGGAGCCGGTCGAGGTGCTGCTCGCCGTACACGGCCTTGCCCGCCCGTCGCGCGGGGCGGTGCAGCAGGCCCTCCGACTGGTAGTAGCGGACCGTCCGCGCGGCGATCCCCGTCTCGCGCTCGACCTCGGCCAGGGTCAGCTCCCGACCGTGGTGGCTGGGGGCGGAGGAGGTCATGGCTTCATCCAATCAGGGCGGAGGCGGATGTGACGCGGACTTCTTTCGTCACTTGACGATGGCATCTTACAGTGATTACTGTCACCTGTGACCGAGGACACCCCTGGCGCCTAGGCTGTGCGGAGACGTACGCCGGCCGCACCAGCGTGATCGTCGGGCCATCCGGCCATCGGCCCCGCGGCCGGGTGTATCAGGCTCGACGGCAACCAGATTCGAGGAAGAGCAGCATGAACATCGCAGAGAACCTGACCGCGACCGCGGCCAAGAACCCCGACGTGGTCGCCGTGAAGCTGGACGACGTCGAGCTGACCTACGCGCAGCTGGCCGGCGCGGCCGCGAAGGCCGCCGGCTGGGTCCGTGAGCTGGGCGTCCAGCCGGGCGACCGGGTGGCCGTCTCGCTGCCGAACATCCCGCACATGCCGATCCTCTACTACGGCATCCTGCTGGCCGGCGGCGTCGTGGTGCCGACCAACCCGCTCTACAAGTCCCGCGAGTTCGCGCACGTGCTGCGCGACAGCGACGCCAAGGCGATCTTCGCCTGGAACGGTGTCGGCGAGGAGGCCAGCAAGGGCGCCGCCGAGGCGGGCGCGACCTACGTCGAGGTCGACCCGGCCACCTTCACCGGCGAGCTGATGGGTCACGAGGCCATCGAGCTGGTCAGCCGCCAGGCCGACGACACCGCGGTCATCCTGTACACCTCGGGCACCACCGGCTCGCCCAAGGGCGCCGAGCTGACCCACAGCAACATGATGAGCAACGCCGCCGCCTCGTCGGCCGACAACCTGATCGGCGTGACCGTGGGCGACGTGATCTTCGGCGGCCTCCCGCTGTTCCACGTCTTCGGCCAGACCTGCATGATGAACGTCGCCGTGCTCACCGGTGCCACCCTCACCCTGCTGCCGCGCTTCGACCCGGCCAAGGCGCTCGAGGTCATCGCCCGCGACAAGGTCACCGTGATGGGCGGCGTGCCGACCATGTACGTCGCGCTCGCGCAGTACCCGAACCCCGGCGACTACGACACCTCGGCACTGCGCCGCTGCGTCTCCGGCGGCGCCGCGCTGCCGGTCGAGGTGCTCAAGGCGTTCGAGGACGTGTACCACGCCCCGATCCTCGAGGGCTACGGCCTCTCGGAGACCTCCCCGGTGGCCTCCTTCAACCACGCCGACCGCGAGCGCAAGGCCGGCTCGATCGGCCAGCCGCTCGACGGCGTCTCGATGAAGCTGATCGACGCCGAGTGGAACGAGGTCCCCGAGGGCGAGATCGGCGAGATCGCGATCTCCGGCCCGAACGTGATGAAGGGCTACTTCGGCAACCCCGACGCCACGGCCAACTCCATCCACGACGGCTGGTTCCGCACCGGTGACCTCGCCAAGCGCGACGACGAGGGCTACTACTACATCGTCGACCGGGCCAAGGACATGATCATCCGCGGCGGCTACAACGTGTACCCCCGCGAGATCGAGGAGGTGCTCTACGAGCACCCGGCCGTGGCCTCGGCCGCCGTCATCGGCGTCCCGCACGAGACCCACGGCGAGGAGGTCGCCGCGGTGATCACGCTCAAGCCGGGCCACGAGGTGACCGAGGACGAGATCCGCGACTACGCCAAGGAGCGCGTGGCGGCGTACAAGTACCCGCGCATCATCCGCTTCGTCGAGGCCCTGCCGCTGGGCCCGACCGGCAAGATCCTCAAGCGCGAGATCAAGATCGAGGGCTGACCTCGTTCGATCGCTGAGGCGAGGGGGTACCGCGACGGTGCCCCCTCGCTCTGTTTTTCGGGGGTTCCCCGCGGCCTGTCTAGACCGAGCGTGACGCGCGTCACTCCATGCTCGTTTGGCTGTCACCACTCACCTGACCGACAGCTTTGGGGAGCTCACGTGGTCACAGCCTCTCGCCGCACCGTCCTGCGCGCCTCCGCGACCGCCTCCGGGCTCGCCGCGGGCGCCGCCTTCGTCCCGACCCGGGTCGGCGCCGTGCCGCTGCGCCGGATCAGGCGACGGGTGGTGATCATCGGCGCCGGGTTCGGCGGCGCGGTCGCCGCCCTGCGCCTGACCCGCGCCGGCGTACCGGTGACGATCCTGGAGCAGGGCAAGCGCTGGCCGTCGGGACCCGACGCCGACACGTTCCCGCGGGTCAGCGATCTCGATCGGCGCGCCCTCTTCTACACCTCCTACCCCGAGCTGTTCGGCCGGCGGCTGGAGGTGAAGCCGTACGCCGGCCTGTTCCACGCGACCTACAGCGAGAACATGACGATCATGGCGGGCTGCGGCTGGGGCGGCGGCTCGCTCACCTACCAGGGGATGACGCTTGAGCCGTCACGCGCGGTCTTCGAGGAGGAGTTCCCCGCGGGCATCGACTACGACGAGATGCACCGCGAGCACTACCGGACCGTGGCCCGGATGCTCCGGCTGGAGACCGCGCCGGACGAGCTCATCGACTCGCCGAACTACAAGGTCGCGCGGATCTTCAAGGAGCGCGCCGAGGAGGCCGGGTTCGACGTCGAGAAGATCCCGATGCCGATCAACTGGGACTTCGCGCTGCGCGAGCTGAAGGGGGAGATGGCGCCGACCTACACCAACGGTGACGGCGCGATCGGCGTCAACAACGGCGGCAAGCACTCGCTGGACACCAACTACCTGCGCCGCGCCGAGCGCACCGGGCTCGTCGAGGCGCGCACCCTGCACCGGGTCACCGGCATCCGCCGCAAGAGGTCGGGCGACTGGGAGGTCGCGGTCGACCGGACCGACCTCGCGGGCCGGACGAAGCGGCAGCTGCTCATCACCACGCCCACGCTGATCATGGGCGCCGGAAGCGCCGGCACGACGAGGATGCTGGTCCGCGCCGGCGCGCTGGACGACATCCCCGACCTGCCCGACGACCTCGGCGCCGGCTGGGGCAGCAACGCCGACCGCATCTACCTCTGGACCAGCCTCACCGAGCGGCTCGGCCCGCTCCAGGGCGGCCCGGTGGTGTACGGCAGCAAGGACTGGAGCGACCCGGCGCTCGCGAACACGATCATCCAGGCCTCGATGCCGCCGATCCTGCTCGGCGGCTCCCAGGTCGACCCCAACAGCACCGTCCTGGTCGGCTACGGCGTCAGCAAGGCGCGCGGGCGCTTCCGCTACCACGGGGCCGACGACGACGTCCGGCTGCACTGGAAGAAGGAGGCCGACCACGTCATCCAGGAGTCCCGGATCGGGCCGCGGATCGAGGCGGTCGCCGGACGCCTGTCGATCCTCACCGACACCACCGGCATCGTGCCGTCGACCTGGCACCCGATGGGCGGGGCGAACCTGGGCTCGGTGTGCGACCTCAACGGCCGGGTCAAGGGCCAGCGCGGGCTCTACGTGCTCGACGGCGCCCTGCTGCCGGGCAGCGCGGCCGCCTGCAACCCCTCGATGACGATCGCGGCGCTCGCCGAGCGGGCGATGAAGCGGATCGTGCGGCGCGACGTCGGGCGGATCATCTAGGGGCGCGGCGCCGGCTCGCCGGGGCGGGGGCGGGTCGTGTGCCTGACACCCGCGCATGGAGGGGTCTGAGGCACACGACCCACCACCTGCGCGGGCTCACCTGGCGAACCGGCTCGGCTCAGGCGGTCCAGGTGAGGCTGCGCCCGTGGCCGTGCGTGCGCGCCACCATCCGGCCGTCGACGCCGAGCACGAACGTCGGGCGGTCCGACGCGATCGGCGGCCCGGTCGCGGTGACCGACGGCAGCACCTGCTTGCCCTCGTTGCTGACCCAGTGGCAGGCGCCGTCGGCGACCAGGTCGCGGACCAGGGTGTCGAACCGCAGCCGGTCGTCGGGCTCCAGGTAGGCGATCACGGCGCTGTGGAAGACCACCACCGTCCCGTACGCCGACGCTTCCTCGACCAGGTCCGGCAGACCGGTCAGCAGGTTGCCCGCGCGGATCGACGGCGGGTCGGCGCGGGCCACCTCGATGCCGTGGCGCAGCCGCTCGCGACGGTCCTCCTGCTCGGGCCAGACGAGGTTGGTCAGCCACGCCATCGCGTCGGCGTCGGTGACGTCGAGCGGGTTGAGGTCGATCCCGGCGCGGAAGGCGACCTCGGGCAGGGCGGTCGGCAGCGGGGCCGGCCCGGAGACCCGGCAGGGCAGGCGCGGCTCGGGCCCCAGGCCGGTGACCCCGCCGTCGTCGCGGTGCTGCCAGGCGTAGCCCCAGCGATCCGGGTAGAGGCAGAGGCCGGCGGAGGCGCCGACCTCGACCAGGGCGAGCGGCCCGTCGAACCCGGCGAACGCCGGGGCGAGGGTCGCCAGCCGGCCGACCTCGTTGGTCTGCGTGGCGCGGGCCAGGATCGTCGCCCGGATGCGGCCGGAGTCGCCCAGCAGCGCGTCCCGCAGGCCGTCGTACGGGCCGGGGGCGGGGACGCCGTGCCAGCGGGCGGCCGCGAAGACCAGGTTCGGCTGCTGCTTGATCGGCGGCAGGGTGGCGATCCAGGCGATCACCTCCTCGTCCTCGGCGACCGCCCGGGCCCAGGCCTCGAACGTCGGCGAGTCCCCGGCGTACCCGGCGAAGTCGCGGTAGGAGTCGGCGACCCCGAGATACGGCTCCATCCGGCCACCCTACGAGGCGGTCCGGGCGCGGTCAGGGCGCGGTCAGTCCGCTCCGGGCGCGGTGGTGCCGCCCAGCGGCATCGTGGGCAGGCCGAGCTTGCGGTGGTCCCACGAGCGGGTCCGGGAGACGTCGAAGCGCACCGCGACCCGGTTGTGCAGCATGGTCTCCACGAACGGCCGCACCTCCTCCGAGTACGGGCCGGTGTAGCGCTCCCAGACGTCGACGCCGACCGCCCACAGCGCCGCGCGGTCGTCGAGGATCTCGCAGGTCCCCTCCATCGACACCCCGCGCAGGGTGTCGTAGGTGAGGCCGTCCTCCAGCAGGACCGTCGCCCGCGGGTCGCGGCGCAGGTTGACCGCCTTCTGCGCCTTGGCCTTGGTCTCGAACCAGAGCACGCCGTCGAGCAGCGCGAACCACATCGCGACCGCGTGCGGCTGGCCGGTCGCGCCGACGGTGACCAGGGTGGCGGTGCGCTTGCCGGCGATGAAGGCGGCGACCTCCTCGTCGGTCATGGCGACCTGGGAGCGCTGATTGGTGCCCATCGGTGTCCGTCCTCGGCGTCGGGGATGAAGGCCCGCCGAAACTAGCAGCGCTCGCACTCCCCATCGGCACGGTTCCACCACCTAGGTTGAGGACATGACCGACGGGCCGAGCATGCGCGAGCGGATGCTCGCGGGGGACCTGTACCGCGCCGAGGACCCGGAGATCGCCGCCGACCTCGCAAGGGCTCAGCAGCTGACCCACCGCATCAACACCTGCGACCCGACCGACCGGACCACCGTCCGGGCGCTCTTCGCCGAGCTGCTCGGGGAGTACGGCGCGGACGCCGAGATCCGGCCGCCGTTCCACTGCGACTACGGCCACCAGATCCGGTTCGGCGCGCGGTCGTTCGCCAACTTCGGGCTGGTGGTCCTCGACGTCGCCCGGGTGGCGGTGGGGGAGGACGTGCAGATCGGCCCGCGCGTGCAGCTGCTCACCGCGACCCACCCGCTGGAGCCGGGGCCGCGCCGCGACAAGTGGGAGTCGGCGGAGCCGATCACCGTCGGCGACAACGTCTGGCTCGGCGGCGGCGTGATCGTGTGCCCGGGGGTGAGCATCGGGGCGGACACGGTCGTGGGCGCCGGCTCGGTGGTGACCCGGGACCTCCCCGCCGGCGTGATCGCCGTCGGCTCCCCGGCGCGGGTGGTGCGTGAGCTCTAGGGCGTGGCGGGTGCTGGCCCTGCTGGCGCTCGCCGCGGCGGCGGTCGCGTGGGTCACCCCGGCGGTGGTCGCCGGCCGGGGCGTCGACCTGCACCGTGCCCCGGTCCTGCTGGTCGGCCCCGAGGTGGTCGCCCAGCCGCTGGCGAGCGCGGCCGCGGGCCTGCCGGGCGAGCCGATGGACCCGGGCGTGGTCACCAGCCCGCGGCGGGCCCGCGACGCGGTGGCGCGGGGGGACGTCGTCGGCGCGCTGGTGCTCGACCTGCGCTCGACCGAGGACCGGCTGCTGATCCGCGACGGCCTGCACCCGCGCGTGCGGGAGCGGGTGGTCGAGGGGACCGAGGCGCTCTCGACGCGGTTCGGGCGCACGGTCGAGGTGACCGCCGTACCGGGTCGTGCGGTGCCGGACGTGGCCGCGTTGCGTGCCTCGGTGGTGGCGGTCCTGGCGGGCTTCCTGCTGGTCGCGGTGATGTCGCTGCTGTGGGGGCCGGTGCCGCGGAATCTCGTCCGCGGCCTGGTGCGGATCTCGCTGGTGGTGGCCCTGGCGGCGGTCGCCGCGGCGGTGGCGCTGGCGGTGCCCGGGCTCCGGCCGGCGACGAGTCCCGACGCCCCGCCGGCGGGGGTGGCGGGCGTGGTCGCCCTGGTCGCCCTGGGCGCCGGCCTGGTCACGCTCGCCTGGGAGGTGCTGCTGCGGCTGCACGGGCTGGCGCTGGCCGGGCTGCTGCTGCTGGTGCTGCCGGCGCCGCTCGTCATCTCGGGCAGCGAGGTGCTGCTCGGCGGGCCGGCCGGCGCCGTCGCGCCCTGGACCGCGCTGGGCGCCGGGAACGACGCCCTGGCCGGCCTCGTCTCCGCCGAGGACCACGCGCTCCTGGTCCCGATGGTGCTGCTGGTCGGCAGCGTGGTCCTGGCGCTGATCGTGATCGCGCTGTGCCGGACCGCGGCGATCCGCGCCGAGCGCCGCCTGCCGGCGGCCGGAGCGGACGCCGGGGCGGACGCCTCCGCGCCCGAGGGCGTCGCGCCCGCGCGGTGGCGGGCACGGATCCTGGTCGGACTGCTGGCCGTGCTGGCGGTGGCCGCGCCGGTGCTGGCGCTCACCCCGACCGCGGACCCGACGCCGCTGGGCATGGTCAGCCTCGCCGCCAGCACCTCCTGCACCGCGACGGGCAGCCTGGAGACGCCGAAGGACCTCAACCGGCTCACCCGGCTCCGCGGGTCGCCCGAGTTCCAGGGCGGCGACATCGGCGCGGAGACGATCCTCCAGGGCCCGCGCGCGGTCTGGATGTTCGGCGACACCCTGCGCCGGGCCGACGGCGGCGACACGCTGGTCCGCAACTCGATGCTGCTGCTGGGCGAGGACTGCCTGCAGGTGGTGCTCCCCGAGAACGGTGGGGCGGTGATCCCCGACCGGGGCAAGGTCGGGTACTGGCCGATGTCGCTGACCACGACCGGCTACCCGGGCTACGACCTGGTCACCGTCTTCGCTCAGCGGGTCCGGCAGACGGGCACCAGCAGCGTGTTCGACTTCGAGATCCTGGGGCCGGCGGTGGCGACGTACCTGGTCCCCGTCGGCGGTACGCCGCAGCTGCTCGAGGTGCGCGACCTCGGCCGCGACGACGCCGACACCGCGCGGCCGATGTGGGGCGCCGCCAGCGTCCGCGCGGGCGGGTGGCTCTACGCCTACGGCACGTCCCGGCCGGAGGAGGGCGAGGTGTTCACCGGCTTCGCGCTGCACGTGGCGCGGGTGCGCCCCGACGAGGTCGGCGACCTGCGGCGCTGGCGGTTCTGGGACGGCTCGCGCTGGTCGGGGAGCGCGGAGGACGCGGCCACGCTGATCCCGTACCGGGACGGCGTCTCGCAGACGCTCAGCGTCTTCGAGCGCGACGGCACCTGGTACGCGTTCAGCAAGCGCGACGAGGTCTTCGGCAGCGACCTGGTCTTCTGGACCGCGTCGTCGCCGACCGGTCCGTTCACGGCACAGCCGCCGGTCGCCGAGCTGCCCAGCGACGGTGCCACGGGCCAGCTGCGCTACATGCCGCTGGCCCATCCCGACCTGCTGCCGCGCAAGGGCTCGGTGCTGGTCTCCTACAGCCGCAACAGCACCGACTTCGGCAAGGTGATGCGCAACCCGCTGCTCTACCGGCCGCGGTTCCTGCGGGTGCCGCTGCCGGCGTCCTGAGTGCTGGCTGCCGCCGGCGGGTCAGATGTCGGTCGGCATCATGTTGGTGCCGCTCTTCATCCGCTCCCGGAAGCTGCCGGTCGGGAACTCGCGGTCCTTGAGCCTCTCCATGAAGCCGCGCAGCGTGCGCTCGCCGTACGCCGGGGCGACGTGGTCGACGACGGACCAGTACTTGGCGGCCTCGAGGTAGTAGGCGACCGGCCGGACCTTCGCGCTCATCCGCCCGATCCGGACCAGGCGGGCGATCTTCTTGTCCCAGGTGGCCATCGGCACCACGTCCCACTGCGGCTCGCGGCCGGTGATGTCGAACATCATCTGCCCGGCGTCCTTGAGGGTGACGACGTTCTCCGGCACCCACGGACCGCCGACCGGGAGGACCCGGCCCAGCGCGTCGGCGGAGAGCACCTGGTTGGTGATGAACTCGGCGAGGTCCTCGCGCGCGATCGGGTTGACCACGTTGTACTCGCCGTGGTCGAAGATCCGGTAGGCCAGCCCGTTCTTCACGTCGCCGAACGTCATCGACAGGTAGGGGAAGTAGGCCGTCGGCCGGATGATCGTCCAGGGGAGCGGGCCGTGGTGCTGGCCCATCAGCTCGCCCTCGACCTGGAGCTTGTAGACCTGCGGGATCAGCTCGGGGCGGTAGGCCCCGAAGTCGCTCACGTGGATGAACTGCCGGACGCGGTGCTCGACGGCGGCCCGGATGCCGTTGACGACGGCCTCGTGGTCGACGAGGCGGCACTCGTCGGCGTCGTTGGGGCGCCGGCCGCTGAGCAGCGAGACCACGACGGCGGTGTCGCCGGAGGCGACCGCGCCGGCCACGTCGCCGGGGCGGGTGGGGTCGCCGACGATCACCTCGGCGTCCGCGAACGCCGGGTCCTCGGCGGCCTCGACGCCGCGGGCCAGCACGACCGGCGTGTAGCCGCGGCGGGCGAGCTCAGGTATCAGGGCGCGGCCGATGTAGCCCGTCCCGCCGAGCACCAGCACCCGCTCGCCGTTCCCGGTCCCGGTGGGGCCGGCGGCGTACGTGGTCGACTCGGTGGTGAGGAGCCGCTTGCGGAGGTCGTGGCTGCGCGCCTGCGCGGCGGCCGCGTCGAGGTCGGTGATGGTGGTGAAGGCCATGGAGCCGAGAATATATGATCTACGGTCGCCGTGCGGCCCGGTCCGGGTCGACACGGCGCGCCGGTTTCGGAGGTTGTGCCGAGCACGAAACACGGGGCTGGGAGGATCGGGGCACCCGAGCCGAGGAGGGGTCCGTCCGTGCACGACACCGAGGTGATCGTCCTCGCCGCCCTGATCGGCGGCGCCGTGGCCACCGCGCTGCGCCTGCCGCCGCTGGCGGGATTCCTGGCGGCCGGCTTCGTGCTGAGCCCCCTCGGTGTCGAGGTCACCCCGTCGATCGAGACGATCGCCGACCTCGGCGTCACCGTGCTGCTCTTCGGCGTCGGCCTCAAGGTGGACCTGCGGGCACTCGTGCGGCGGGAGGTCTGGGCCACCACGTCGCTGCACATGGCGGTGAGCACCGTCGTCGGCGCCGCGCTGGTCGGCGTGCTCGCGCTGGTCGGCATCGCGGCCGCCGCCGACGCGGGGTGGAAGGGGTGGCTCTTCGTCGGGTTCGCCCTCTCCTTCTCCAGCACGGTGCTGGTGGTCAAGCTCCTCGAGGAGCGCAACGCGACCAGGTCGCTGAGCGGGCGCACGGCGATCGGCGTGCTGGTCATCCAGGACCTCGCCGCGGTCGCGTTCATCGCGATCGGCGAGGGACACCCGCCGAGCCCCTGGGCGGTGCTGCTGCTCCTGGTGCTGCCGGCCGCGCCCCTGCTCCGGCTCTTCCTCGCCCGCCTCGGCCACGACGAGCTCCTCCCGTTGTACGGCGTCGTGCTGGCCTTCGTCCCCGGGTACTGGCTCTTCGACTCGGTCGGGGTGAAGGGCGACCTCGGCGCGCTGGTGATGGGCATGCTGCTGGCGACCGCGCCGCGCTCAGGCGAGCTGGCCAAGAGCCTCTTCACCCTCAAGGACCTGCTCCTGGTCGGCTTCTTCGTCTCGATCGGCCTGGCCGGCCTGCCGAGCGCCTCGGAGATCCTGGTCGCGGCGGTGCTGCTGCTCCTGCTGCCGCTGCAGGCGCTCGGGTTCGCCCTGCTGTTCTGGCTGTTCCGGTTCCGCCGCCGGACCGCGGTGCTCACCGGGCTCGGCCTGGCCAACTTCTCCGAGTTCGGCCTCATCGTCGTGGTCGCCGCGCCCGCGGGCCTGCTCTCCGAGGACTGGACCCAGATCCTGGGCACCGCCGTCGCCGCGAGCTTCGTCCTCTCGGCGATCCCGTTCCGCGGCGACGGGCTGGTCCGCCTGCTGCGCCGGCTGCTGCCGGACCGGCCGCTGGACCGGATCCACCCCGAGGACCGGCTGCTCGACGTGGGCGACACGCAGGCCGTCGTACTGGGGATGGGGAGGGTCGGCCGCTCCGCCTACGAGCGGCTGCGCGACGAGTTCGGCCTGCGGGTGATGGGCATCGAGACCGACCGGGAGCGCTGCCAGCGCCTGGTCGACGCCGGCTACCACGTGGTCGAGGGCGACGCGACGGACCCGGAGATGTGGACGGCCGACGCCTTCCACGGCACCCGGATGGTGCTGCTGGCGATGCCGTTCCACGGCAGCAACCTGGCGGTGCTCGGCCGGCTGCGGGAGAGCGGCTACCCGGGCACGGTCGCCGTGGTCGCCCAGTTCGACGAGGACCTCGCCCAGGCCACCGAGCGCGGCGCGGACACCGGCTTCCAGCTGTACGACGGCGCCGGCACCGAGCTGGCCGACCGGGCCGTCGCCGCGGCCGGGGTGCCCGGCGAGGGCTGAGCCGACGGGGCCGTCGTCGGCTCGGCGGTCAGGGGCCGGTCTTGACGATCTTCATCGTCAGCCGCGAGTCGACGCGCGCGATGGCCGGGTCGCCGAGGAGCTTGCCGGTCAGCCACCGCTCGTAGGAGGCGAAGTCGGCGGTCCGCACCCGCAGCTGGTAGTCGGGCAGGCCGAACATGCGGCGCAGCTCGGCCACCTCGGGCAGGGCGGCCACCCGCTCCTCGAACGCCTGGACGGTGGCCAGGTCCTTGGCGACGAGGTCGGCGTTGATGATCACCTCCAGGCCGCGGCCGAGTGCCGCCTCGTCGATGCGGGCTCCGTAGCCGAGGATGACGCCGTCCGCCTCGAGGCGCCGTACCCGGCGCAGGCAGGGGGCCGGGGTGAGGCCGACGCGGGAGGCCAGTTCCTGGTTGCTGAGGCGCCCATCGCGCCGCAGGTGCTCGATGATTGCGCGGTCAAGATCATCCACGCATCAAATCGTGCGCGTACAACGAGGATCGAGCAACTTCGGGACAGCACATTGCGTGCGATTCCCCCTAGCGTTCGCCCATGCTTCTCGACCAGGCCCCGACGACGCCGCGGCGGCGACCCGCCGCGGGTGCCGCGTCGGGCCTGGCGACCGCCGCGGCCGAGGCGGCCCCGGTGTGGATCGGGGTCGGCGCGATCGGCGTCGGCCTCGGCGTGCTCTCGGTCGGCAGCGGCTTCCCGTGGTGGTTCTCGCCGCTGGTCTCCCTGGTGCTGTTCGCGGGCTCGGCCGAGTTCCTGCTGATCGGCATGTGGGCGGTCGGCGCACCGCTGGTCGCGGTCGGCACGACGACGTTCATGGTCAACGCCCGCCACCTCTTCTACGGGCTCTCGTTCCCGCTGCGGCACGTCCGCGGACGGCTGGGCAGGGCCTACAGCGTCTTCGCGCTCACCGACGAGGCGTACGCGATGCTCGGCACCAAGGAGGCGCGCGAGCTCAGCAGCGGGCGCATCCTGTGGACCCAGGCCGGCACGCACCTGTCGTGGGTCGGCGGCTCGCTGGTCGGCAGCCTGCTCGGCGCCTCGCTCCTGCGGGGCGTCCAGGGCCTCGACTTCGTGCTCACGGCGCTGTTCATCGTGCTCGCCCTCGACGCCTTCAAGGCGGGGCCCGACCGGGTCGGCCTGGTGGTCGCGGTCGCCGCGGGCACCGCCGCGCTCGTGCTCTTCCCGGGCGCGATGATGCTGGTCGCGATGGTCGCCTTCGGCGCGGCCATGGTGGTCCGCCACCATGCGGGCCACCGCGCCCGCCCCGACCGTCGACCGCTCGGGGCCGTCGGTGCCTGACCCCCTGTACCTCGCCGCCGGCCTCGCCGTCGCCGTCGCGGTGACGGTGGCGACGCGGGCGATCCCGTTCGCCGTCGCCGACGCGCTCCGCGGCTCCGCCCTCCTGGCGGACCTCGCCCGGTGGATGCCGCTCGGCGTCGTGGTCATCCTCGTCGTCTACTGCCTCGCCCAGATCGACCTCGGCGACGTGTCGGGCGCGACCGCCCGGCTGCTCGGCGTGGGCGTGACCGTCGGCATGCACCTGTGGCGGCGCAACGGCGCGCTCTCCATCCTCGCCGGCTCGATCACCTGCGTCGCCCTGCTGAACCTCTGACCCTCCATGCGCGCGGTGGGTGGGGGTTTCGGTGGGGTGGTTGACGTCACAGTGCCGCGGTGGCACTCTCGGATGCACATCTGAACGCTCGTTCGGTTCGTGACCCGCTGGCGCGGACGCAGGGGCGTTCCCGTGCACCGAGGAGAGCACCCATGACCTCTGCTGTCATCGTCGACGCCGTCCGCACCGCCTCCGGCAAGGGCAAGCCCGGGGGTGCGCTCTCCGAGGTGCACCCGGTCGAGCTCCTCTCGACGGTGCTGCGCGCAGTCACCGAGCGCAATGACCTCGACCCCGCGCTCGTCGACGACGTGATCGCCGGCTGCGTCATCCAGGTCAACGACCAGGCGCTCAACATCGGCCGCACCGCGCTGCTGCACGCCGGCTACCCGATCTCGGTCCCCGCCACCACCGTCGACCGCCAGTGCGGCTCCTCCCAGCAGGCCGCGCACTTCGCCGCCCAGGGCGTCATCGCCGGGGCGTACGACATCGCCATCGCCTGCGGCGTCGAGTCGATGAGCCGCGTGCCGATGGGCACCAACGCGGCCGGCGGCGACCCGTTCGGCCCGCTCGCCGAGCGCTTCCCCGAGGGCCTGCCGCACCAGGGCATCGGCGCCGAGCTGATCGCCGCCCGTGCCGGCTTCTCGCGAGAGGACCTCGACGCATTCAGCGCCCGCTCGCACCAGCGCGCGGCGTCGTACGCCGCCGACGGCTCCTTCGACAACGAGATCGTCCCGGTCGCGCTGCCGTCGGGCGGCACCCACACGGTCGACGAGACGGTCCGCGCCTCCACCACCGCCGAGGGCCTCGCCGGCCTGCGGGCGGCCTTCACCGACGAGCGCTGGGGCACCGCCTTCCCGGAGATCGACTGGCGGATCACGCCCGGCAACTCCAGCCCGCTCACCGACGGGGCGTCGGCGATGCTGGTGATGAGCGAGGAGAAGGCGAGCGAGCTCGGGCTCACCCCGCGCGCCCGCTTCCACACGTTCGCGGTGACCGGCTCCGAGCCGGTGACGATGCTCGACGGCGTCATCCCGGCCACCCACCTGGCCCTCAAGCGCTCGGGCCTGACCATCGACCAGCTCGACGCCTACGAGGTGAACGAGGCGTTCGCGCCGGTGCCGCTGGCCTGGGCGAAGGAGTTCGGCGCCGACCCCGCCAAGCTGAACCCGCGCGGCGGCGCGATTGCGCTCGGCCACCCGCTCGGCGCCTCCGGCACGCGGATCATGACCACGCTGCTCAACCACCTCGAGGCGACCGGCGGCCGCTACGGCCTGCAGACGATGTGCGAGGGCGGCGGCATGGCCAACGCCACCATCATCGAGCGCCTCTGATGGGCCGTCCCATGGAGCTGACCCACGTCTCCCTGGACGTGGCCGACGGCATCGCCACGATCTGGCTGGATCGCCCCGAGGCGCTCAACGCCCTCACCACCGAGGGGGAGTCGAGCCTGCTTGCGGCGCTCGATGCCGTGGACGCGGATCCTGAGGTCCGGGCGGTGGTGCTGACCGGGCGCGGCAAGGCGTTCTGCGCCGGGATGGACCTGTCCGGCTCCGCCTCCTCGTTCGAGGTCTGGCGGAAGGATCCCGATGCTCCCGAGGGGGTCGTCTTCGACGTCCCGGGCGAGGAGCTCCCCGTGCGGCGCGACGGCGGCGGCCGGATCGCCCTGCGGCTGTTCGACCTCGACAAGCCGGTGATCGCCGCGGTGAACGGCGCCGCGGTCGGCATCGGCTCGACGGTGACGTTGCCCTGCGACGTCCGCCTGGCCTCGACGGCCGCGCGGTTCGGTTTCGTCTTCAACCGGCGCGGCTTCGTGCCCGAGACCTGCTCGACGTGGTTCTTGCCGCGGGTGGTGCCGATGCAGACGGCGCTGGAGTGGGTCTACACCGGTCGGGTCTTCGGCGCGGAGGAGGCGCTGGCGAAGGGGCTGGTGCGGTCGCTGCACGAGCCGGACGACCTGCTGCCCGCCGCCTACGCGCTGGCCCGGGAGATCGCCGACCACGCGGCCCCGGTCTCCGTGGCGCTCTCGCGGCGGATGATGTGGCGGATGCTCGGTGCCGAGCACCCGGTGGTCGCGCACACCGCGGAGACGATCGGGCTCAACCACCGCGGCGTCAGCGACGACGCCAAGGAGGGGATCGTCGCCTTCCTGGAGAAGCGGGCGCCGGAGTTCACGGGGCGGGTGCCCGACGACGTGCCCGACGTGCTCGCCGCGTTCCCGGCGCCGGAGTTCGACCCGGCCAACCTCGGCTGACCCAAGCCAACCCCGACCCGCGAGATGGGGGTTGGCGACATGCGAGTTGGGGGAAGGCGACACGCGAGTTGGGGGAAGGCGACACCGAACGGTCGCTTTTCCCCAACTCGCACGTCGCGACCCCCCAACTCGCACGTCGGGATCCCCCAACTCGGCGAACGGGGGTCAGCGGAACCAGCGGGGCGGGCGCCTCTCGAAGAACGCGGTCACGCCCTCGGCCACGTCGGGGGAGCGGAGCATCCGCTCGATCGCCAGGTCGGTCGCGGTCCAGCCGGCGGCCTCGGCCGGCCCGCGGGCGTCGTGCAGCGCCCGCAGCGCGGCGGAGACGGCGTCGGGGGAGTTGGCCCCGATCCGCTCCGCGAGGCGGCGGGCGCCGGCCAGCGCGCCGCCCTCCTCGGTCAGCACGTTGACCAGGCCCACCCGGTGGGCGCGGTCGGCGTCGATCGGGTCGCCGGTCAGCACCAGCTCGGCCGCGATCGTCGGCGGCAGCCGGTCGGGGGTGCGGAACAGCCCGGCGCAGGTGGGCACCAGGCCCCGGGCCACCTCGGGCAGGCCGAACCGCGCACCCGCTCCCGCGACCACGAGGTCGCAGGCGAGCACGAGCTCGAACCCGCCGCCGAGGGCCGGCCCGTCGACGGCGGCGATCAGCGGGGTGGTCCGGCGGCGTCGTACCAGCCCGTACTCGCCCCCGCGGTCCGTGGCCGGGCTGGCGGACTCGGTGAGGTCGGTCCCGGCGCTGAAGACGGGCCCCTCCGCGGCGATGATCCCGACGTGCAGCGAGGGGTCGTCGTCGAGCTCGTCCAGCGCGGCGGAGAGCGCGTCGGTCAGGGACCGGTCCAGCGCGTTGCGCTTGCGCGGCCGGTTCAGCGTCAGCACCAGCACGCCGCCGTCGCGCGCCACCCGCAGCGGGCCCTCCGGCGCGAGGCGGTCCGGGGCGGGGCGGTCCGGGGCGGGGCGGTCCGGGGCGGTCACGGCCGCTCGACCACGTGCACCACGTCGGGCAGCCCCGCCCGGGAGGTGCGGAAGCCGTTGACCGGGTGCTCCTCGGCGGGCCAGCCGAGCGCCACCGCGCAGACCACCAGGCGGTCCTCGGGCAGGTCCAGCAGCTCCCGTACGACGCCGGCCTGGATGCCGATCGCGCCCTGGGCGATCGAGCCGATCCCGCGGTCCAGGGCGGCGTTCATCAGGTTGGTCACGTAGGCGCCGCAGTCGACCGCGCCGTAGGTGCCGTGCACCTTGTCGGTGGTCACGATCAGGGCGTGCGGGGCGCCGAAGAAGTCGAAGTTCTGCAGCATCGCCGCGGCCCGCGCGGCGCGGTCCGAGCGCTCGATCCCCAACGACGCGTAGAGCGCGTAGCCGGCCTCGCGGCGCCGCTCGTCGTACACCCCGAAGTAGCCCCCGGGCAGCGGCAGGTCGCTGCTGACGCCCATCGGGTCGGCGACCACCCGCGCGGTCAGCTCCTTGCGGAACCACTCCAGCGCCTCGCCGCCGAGCAGGTGCACCTGCCACGGCTGGGTGTTGCACCACGAGGGGGTGCGCTGCGCGGTCGCCAGCACCTCGGTCAGCAGCTCCTCGGGCAGCGGCTCGGCGCGGTACGCCCGGCAGCTCCACCGGCTCTCCATCAGCGTGCCGAAGTCCACGTGGCACCCTCTCCTTCCTCCGCGCCGAACCCGCGCGCGACGCTCCCGACTTCCGAACAATCGTTCGGATCCTTGCGCAGCCTGCCCCGCCGTGCGGCGTCGGTCAAGGGTGGCACCGATCCGCGTTCCCAACGGTCGACCTTCCGGTGAACGGGCGGCGTCGGGGGCCTATCCGTCCGGCGCTCCAGCGCCTAGCATCGGTGCCCATCGGGCCGTCAGGCCCGTGCTCGGTCGTCGGCAATGGTGCTGGGGGACATGGGGATGACTGCTGCGCAGGCTCCGCAGGAGCGCGCGACGTACTGCAGGATGTGCGAGCCCCTGTGCGGGCTCATCGCCACCGTCGAGGACGGCCGCCTGGTCCGGCTCGCGCCGGACCCCGCCCACCCGCTCTCGCGGGGGCAGGTCTGTCCCAAGGGGATCGCCTTCACCGAGATCCAGAACGACGACGACCGCGTCCTGCACCCGCTGCGCCGCGCCGCGGACGGCACGTTCCGCCGGGTCTCCTGGGAGGACGCGCTGGCCGGGATCGGCGCCCGCCTGGCCCGGGTGCTCGACGAGGACGGCGGCGGCTCCGTCGGCATGTACGTCGGCAACCCGGCCGGCTTCAACAGCGAGCTCTCGCTGTGGCTGGGCGCCTTCCGCGGCGCGCTCGGCGCGCCCCAGATCTACAGCCCCGGGTCGCAGGACTCCAACAGCCGGATGGTCGCCAACAAGCTCCTCTACGGCGCGCTCACCCAGACGCCGTTCCCCGACCTGTGGCGCACCGACTTCCTGCTGATGCTGGGCGCCAACCCGCTGGTCTCGCACATGAGCCTGGTCCGGGTGCCGCGGGTCAAGGAGGTGCTGCGCGGCATCGTCGACCGCGGTGGCCGGGTGGTGGTCGTGGACCCGCGGCGCACGGAGACGGCCCGCGCGCACGAGCACCTCCCGGTGCGGCCGGACTCCGACGTGTGGCTGCTGCTCTCGCTGCTGCACGTGATCCTCGACGAGGGGTTGGAGGACGCCCGGGCGATCGCGGAGCAGAGCACCGGCGTCGCGTTCGTGCGCGAGGCGGTCGCCGCCCACCCGCCCGAGGAGACCGAGTCGATCACCGGCGTCCCCGCCGCGGACGTACGCCGGCTGGCCCGCGCCTTCGCCGGCGCCCCGTCCGCGGTGGCCTACGGCCGGCTCGGGGTGTGCCTGGGCCGGCACGGCACCCTGGCGAACTACCTCATCGACGCCCTCAACCTGGTCACCGGCAACCTGGACCGCCCGGGCGGATGGCTCTTCACCCGCGGCGTCGTACCGCTGGAGGAGATGGCGGAGCGCTCGGGCCAGGCGACCTACGGCGCCACCCGCTCCCGCGTCGGCGGCTTCCCGGACGTCTTCGGGATGCTGCCGGGGGCGGTGATGGCCGACGAGATCACCACGCCGGGGCCCGGCCGCCTGCGCGCGCTGTTCACCGTGGCCGGCAACCCGGCCTCGTCGACACCGGACCCCGAGCGTCTGGTCGCCGCGCTGGGCGAGCTCGACCTGCACGTCTCGATCGACCTCTACCTGAACGAGACGAACCGGCACGCCGACTACGTGCTGCCGGCGACCACGTTCCTGGAGCGCGAGGACGTGACGGTGATGCTCGCCAACGCCGGCCAGCCGTTCGTGCAGGCCACGGACGCGGTGGTCCCGGCCTACGGCGAGGCGCGTCCGGAGTGGCGGATCCTCGACGACGTGCTGCGGGCCGCCGGCCGCGGCCCGTTCGCGCCCGGCCGCGCCGGCCGCGTGGTGGGTCGCCTGGGCCTGACTCCGCGCCGGGCGCTCGACGCGCTGCTGCGCCTGGGGCCGTACGGCGACCGCTTCGGCCTGCGGCGGCGGGGGCTGTCCGCCGCGGAGGTGCGTGCGGCGGGGCACGGGATGGTCCTCGCCGAGCACGCGCCGACGGGCCTGCGGGAGGAGGTGGTCCGGCTGCCGGATCACCGGGTTCGCCTGGACCCGCCGGAGATCGTCGCCGAGGTGGCGCGCCTGGGCGACCGCCACCGCGAGGACGAGGCGTTCCCGCTGCGGCTGGTCCCGCTGCGCGAGATGCGCTCGCTCAACTCGTGGATGCACAACAGCGCCACCCTGATGAAGGGCGCCGGGCGCACCCATCGGGCGCGGATCCACCCCGCCGACGCCGCCGCCGCGGGGGTGGTCGACGGCGCCACGGTCCGGATCCGGTCGCGGTTCGGGGAGATCGAGACCGAGGCCCGCGTCACCGACGAGGTCGGGCCGGGCACGGTCGCCGTGCCGCACGGGTGGGGGCACGAGGGCGGCTGGCGCCGCGCCGTCGACGCCGGCGGGCCGAACGTCAACCGGCTGATCTCCGCGTCGGCGGGGGAGGTGGAGCGCCTGGCCGGGATGTCCCACCTGACCGGGGTACCGGTCACGATCGAGCCGGTCGCGGGCCGCGCGACGGCGCGTGAGGGGCGTGCCTCCGCGCCGGTGCCGCAGTGGCCTCAGTGGGCGTGGTCGTCGGCGCCGGAGCCCGTGCCGGCGCCGGTCGGGGCGGCGAGCGAGGTCAGGGCGGGCGCGGCCTACGCCGTCCGCGGCCGCTCGTACCGGTAGCGGTCGAGCCGGCCCGCGGCCCCTGCCGGACGATCTCGACGTCGACGCTGCGGAAGGTCGACGTGCTCACCGATCTGTGCCTGGCCGTCGACCGGGCCCTCTGGCCCGGAGAATGAGGGCGAATTGCCACTGTACTAACGGCCTGACCTGCGCTTTAGTGTTCCCGTGGACAGTTTCTGGGACTTCTTCTGGCTCTCTATCTCGATCTTCTTCTTCGTCGCCTACCTGATCGTGCTCTTCCAGATCATCGGCGACCTCTTCCGCGACCAGGAGCTGAGCGGCTGGTTCAAGGCCGTCTGGATCCTCTTCCTGCTCTTCGTCCCGTTCCTCACCGCGCTGGTCTACCTGATCTTCCGCGGCAAGGGGATGGCGGAGCGCAACCTGGCGTCCGCCCGCGCGGCCCAGGCCGACGCGGAGTCCTACATCCGATCGGTCTCCGCCGGAGCCGGATCGCCGGCCGACGAGATCGCACGCGCCAAGAGCCTGCACGACGCGGGCGTCATCGACGACGCGGAGTTCGCCGCCCTCAAGGCCAAGGCGCTCGGCTGACCGGCTGACGCGTCACCCGTACGACGCCTGACCGCCGCGGCGGTCAGGCGTCGCGCACGTTCGGGGCGGCTTCCCCGCACGGCCCGGACGGGCGCGGCACACTGTGCCCATGACCACCTGGGCCGACGTGTTCCGCGCCAACGGCGCCGACGCCACGCGGATCGTCGACCGCCTGTTCCTGGACCGCGGCGACCGCCGACGGAACTACTCCTCGTTCACCATCCTGCTGGTCCTCTCCGGCGTGATCGCGACGGCGGGCGTGGTCGCGACCTCGACCGCGACCGTGATCGGCGCGATGATCGTGGCGCCGCTGATGACCCCGATCCTGGGCACCGCGCTCGCGATCGTCCTGGCCGACCACCGCCAGGTCCTGCGCAACGTCGCGGTGGTCAGCGCCGCCTCGCTGGCGGTGGTGGTGGTCGGCTACCTGATCGGCCTCCTGATGCAGCTGCCGGTCACCGCGGCCACCAACAGCGAGGTCGCCGGTCGGGTCACCCCCGGCCTGATCGACCTGCTGGCGGCGATCGCGACCGGGCTGGTCGGCGCCTTCGCCGTGGCCCGCTCCGACATCTCGGACACGCTGCCCGGCGTGGCCATCGCGATCTCGCTCGTGCCGCCGCTGGCGGTGGTCGGGCTGACGCTGGAGTCGGGGGCGCCCGACGAGGCCGTGGGCGCGCTGCTGCTGTTCGGCACGAACGTCGCGGCGATCATCGCGACCGGCACCGGCGTGCTGCTCGCCGTCGGGCTGCGCGGCGCCGCGCAGGGGGCCGGCCTCCGCGTCGGGGAGCTGCGCGGCCGGACGCTGCTGGTGGTGGCGGCGTCGCTGCTGCTCCTGGTCGGCCCGCTCTCGGCCGGCAGCGCGACCGTGCTGCGCCAGCAGACGCTGCTGGCGCAGTCGAAGACGGTCGCCCGGGACTGGGCGGACGCCCGCGGCTGGGAGCTCAGCGACGTCTACGTGCGCGGCACCACCCTGCACGTGGTGGCGCTCGGGCTGAAGCCGGACAACCGGCTCGGCGTGGACGACCTGAGGGACGAGCTGGACGAGGCCGGGGTCGGTGGGGTCGACGAGGTCGAGGTGACCCTGGTCCTCGGGGGCTCCCGGACGGCGACGGCCGTCGCCTGACCCGCGGATCGCGTGGCGGCGCGCCTGAATCCGCCGGGGTGCCGCCGCGGGCCGCGCCGGTGCGAGAGGGTGGGGGCGTGCGCGAACCGTTCTCGCCCATGACGCCGTGGCGGTGGCGCCTCGGCGACCTCGGCCGGATGGCGGTCACCTGGGCGACGAGCACGGTGGCGCTCGCGGCGGCCGGCGCGCTGCTGCCGGGGCTGCGGGCGGACTCGCCGTGGGACTGGGCGGCCGCGGCCGCCGTCGCCGGCGTGGTCGGCGCCCTGCTGCGCCCGGCGCTGGTCTATGCCGCCGCGCTCGTCGGGTGGGTCGGCGTGCTGGCCATCGCCCTCGCCGGCCAGGGCGTGATCATCCAGGTCTCGCTCTACCTCATCCCGGGCATCACCGGGGTCACGTTCTGGACCTCCCTGGCCGCGGCCTGGGTGTCGGCGCTGCTGGGCACGTTCCTCGGCTGGCTCGTCACGGCCGGTACGCCGGAGTCGCTGGTGGCCGCGCTGGTCGGCAACCGCAGGGGCGCGGCGCCGGCCGAGGACGGGCTGACCGGCATGCTGTTCGTCCAGCTCGACGGCGTACCGGCGCCGATCCTGGAGTGGGCGATGGCGGCCGGGCTGATGCCGACCGTGCGCCGCTGGGTCGGGGCGGGCAGCCACGAGGTCCGCGAGTGGCTGGTCCAGCTGCCATGCACCACCCCGGCGAGCCAGCTCGGCATCCTGCACGGCTCGTACGACGGCGTGCCGGCCTTCCGGTGGTACGACCGCGACGTGGGCCGGGTGGTCGTGGCCAACCGCGCCGGCGACGCGCGGCTGATCGAGGAGCGCGTCTCCGACGGGCGCGGGCTGCTCGCCGACGACGGGATCTCGGTCGCGAACCTGTTCTCCGGCGACGCCGAGCGCAGCTCGATGGTGTGGAGCCGGATCGAGGTCGCCCGCGGCCAGTTCGAGACCCGCCGGGCGCTGGGCTGGTTCTTCGTCCGCCCCGACGGCTTCGCCCGGAGCCTGGGCCGGGCGGTGGCCGAGATCAGCCGGGAGCGGTTCCAGGCGCGCCGGCAGCGCTACCGGCAGGTGGTGCCGCGGGTGGAGCGGCCGTGGTCGTTCACGGGCCTGCGGGCGGCGACCAACGGGCTGGTCCGCGACGTCGCGCTCGCCGTGGTCGCGCGGGAGCTGATGGCGGGGCGGCGCTCGATCTACGTCGACTTCGTCGATTACGACGAGGTGGCCCACCACGCGGGTCCGCTGCGGCTGGAGGCGCTCGACGTCCTCGCCGAGCTGGACCAGCTGGTCGCGATGCTGGAGCAGATCGCGGCGCACGCGCCGCGCCCCTACGAGATCGTGCTGCTCTCCGACCACGGGCAGGTGCTCGGGACGCCGTTCGAGCAGGCGCACGGCGAGGACCTGGCCGAGGTCTGCCGCCGGCTGATGCACGAGGACGTCACCTGGGCGGGGCGGTCGGTCGAGTCGTGGGGCCGGGTGGCGAGCATCGTCGACGACGCCGCCGGCGCGGACACGTTCGGCGAGCGCGCCGCCGGCTCGATGTCGCGGCGCATCTCACGCCGGGCCGAGGCGGACGCGGGGGAGGGCCGTGCCCCCGGCGGGGAGGGCGCCGGCGGGGAGGGCGTCGACGCGAAGGCCGACCCGGTGGTGATCGGCTCCGGCAGCCTCGGGCTGGTCTATGCCGGTCAGAACGTCGGCTACGACCGGAGGATGAGCCTGGCCGAGGTGGACGCGCACTGGCCCGAGCTGGTGCCCGGCCTGGCCGCGCACCCCGGCGTCGAGGCCGTCGCCGGCGTCGACGCGGACGGGGCGCCGTGGGCGATCGGTGCGGGCGGCCGGCGGAACCTGGCCACGGGGGAGGTGGCCGGCGCGGACCCGATGGCCGGGCTGCCGCCCCACGGGCCGGCGATGCTGGCCGAGGCCCTCGGCCACGACAAGGCGCCGGACCTGTACGTGCTGGGTGCGGTCGACCCCGCGACCGGCGAGGTGAGCGCGTTCGAGGAGATGGTCGGCTCCCACGGCGGCCTCGGCGGTTGGCAGGACCGCGGCGTCCTGGTCGCGCCGTCCCGGCTGCTCGACGGCGCGGAGCCGATCGTCGGCGCGGCCCAGCTGCACCGGCTGCTGGTCGGGATGCTGGAGCGGCTCGGGCACCGGACCGACCTGCCCGGAGCGGCGACCGAGCCCGCGGAGGCGGAGCGGTGAGCCGCGTCGCGGCCTGGATCCGGCAGCCGCCGCGGCACCCGTGGGTGCGCGTGGCGATCAGCGCCGTCAGCGTGCTGGTCATCTACTACGCCATCCCGCTACGGGTCTCCGGCGCGGAGGTGATCGGCCCGGCGGCGCTCACGATGGCCGGGGTGGTGGTGCTGGCCTGGGTGATCGTGGCGCAGGTCCGCCGCAGCATGAGCGACCAGGAGGTCCGGCTGCCGTTCCTGGCGAGCCTGGCGACGCTCGTGCTGGCGGTCTTCGCCTTCGGCTACTACGCGCTGGAGACGCTCGAGCCCGGTCAGATGGCCCAGCTCGAGACCCGCACCGATGCGCTGTACTTCACCCTGCAGGTGCTGACGACCGTCGGCCTCGGCGACGTGCACGCGGTGGGCCAGACGGCCCGCGCGATGGTGGCCGTGCAGATGGTGTTCGACCTCGTCTTCGTCGCCGCGGGCGGCTCCGTCCTGGTGAGCGCGGTGCGGGACCAGATGTCGGGCCGCCCGCACGCCGCGCCGACCGGCGAGAACGCCCCCGCCGACGACGTACCGGAGGCCAGAATGAGCGAGACGAAGGAGGAAGCATGACGGTGGAACCTGAGCCGGCACGCGCCGGATCGATGGGATCGGGCCTGCCCCGGGGCGTGCTGATCCTGCTCGGCCTCGCCTCGGCGGTGGTCGCGGTGGCGGGCATGAAGGCGGTGGCGGGCATCCTCGCGCCGGCCGCGCTGGCACTGATGCTGGCCATCGCCGCCGACCCGCTGCGCGCCTGGCTGGTGGACAAGGGGTGGCCGCGCTGGCTCGGCACCGTCGTCACCATCGTGGTCGTGTACGTCGGCCTGCTCCTCTTCATCGGCGCGATGATCGTGTCGCTGGCCCGGTTCGCGGCGCTGGTCCCCGGCTACCAGGACGAGCTCAACGCGGTGCTCGCCAACGGCCGGGACGCCCTCGAGAGGTTCGGGGTCGACAGCGCCGAGATCAGCACGATGCTGAGCTCCTTCGACCTCGGCAGGTTGACCGACCTGCTCGGCGGCCTGCTCGGCGCGATCCTGTCGCTGGGCACCGACGTCTTCTTCATCGCGGCGCTGATCCTGTTCCTCGCCGTCGACGCGGACCCGTTCGTCACCTACCTGCGCACGATGCACGCGGACCACGCGGAGTTCGCCGGGGCGCTCAGCTCGTTCGCCCGCGGCACCCGCCGCTACCTGATCGTGTCGACCGTCTTCGGCCTGATCGTCGCGGTGATCGACACGGCCGTGCTGTGGGCGCTCGGCGTGCCGGCGCCCGTGCTGTGGGGCCTGCTGGCGTTCATCACCAACTACGTGCCCAACATCGGCTTCATCCTCGGCCTGATCCCGCCGGCGGTGCTCGCCCTGCTCGAGGGCGGGTGGAGCCTGATGCTGTGGGTGATCATCGCCTACTGCGTCATCAACGTGGTGATCCAGTCGGTGATCCAGCCGAAGGTCGTCGGCGACGCGGTCGGCATCTCGGCCAGCATCACCTTCCTGTCGCTGGTGGTCTGGGCCTGGATCCTGGGCCCGCTCGGCGCCATCCTCGCCGTGCCGATGACGCTGCTGGTGAAGACGCTCTTCATCGACGTCGACCCCAACGCGCGCTGGATCTCCGGTCTGATCGGCTCGCCGTTGGAGCCGGGTGAGATCCCGGAGGCGCCCCCCGAGCCACCGCCGGCCAGCGCCTGACCCTCGCTCCTTCGACCAGGCCCGTCTCCTCATCCTTGGGGAGGCGGGCCTCATCGATTCTGGGGATCATCGCCGCCCGAAAGTAAAGAGATCGGCAGTTCGCCCCGCGAGAGGCCGTCGGGATCGTTCTCTGTTAACACCCGCGACACCGTGTCACACCCGGTGCGCGCGTGCTCCCCGACGCCAACACAGCGAGGTACTTCCGCATGCTTGCTCCCCTTGACCGCCTCCGCGCCGCCCGTCGCGACCAGGCCGGTTTCACCCTGATCGAGCTCCTCATCGTCATCGTGATCCTCGGCGTGCTGGCCGCGGTCGTGGTCTTCTCGGTGCGCGGCATCAACGACACCGGTGAGGCGGCCGCGTGCGAGGCGAACGTGTCCACTGCCGAGACGGCGGTGGAGGCGTTCTACGCCCAGAACGGCAGCAACCCGGCCAGCCTGGCGGCGCTGGTGCCCGACTTCCTCAAGTCGGACCCGAGCGCCGCCGCGGTCGACGCGACGGTGCGGGTGACCTACGTCGCCGCGAGCGGCACTGTCACCGGCGGCTCCGCCTGCTGACCCACCCCGCACCATCCCGTAGCGGGCCGCCGCCGCACCGGCGGCGGCCCGCCCACGTCCCGTCCTCGGGCCCCGGAGGTACCCATGCACCACGCGAGTCGCGTCGGTGAGCGGATCGACATGCTGCTCGCCATCCTCTGGCAGTCGCGCGGCACCGACCTGCTGCTCACGGTCGGCCTGCCGCCGATGATCCGCGTCGACGGCGAGCTGGGCCCGATGCCCGGCGCCCCGGTGCTCACCGCGGCGGACACCGACAGCCTGGTCGCCGAGCTGCTCAGCCACGAGCAGCAGGGCGCCTGGGCGACCCAGCACGAGTTCGACTTCGCGTTCTCCTGGCGCGAGAACGCCCGGGTCCGCGGCAACGCCTACACCCAGCGCGGCACCACCGCGATCGCGCTGCGGATGGTGCCCCGCGCGATCCCCACGCCCGAGGAGCTCGGGCTGCCGCCGGTGCTGCGCGAGGTCTCCCTCCAGCGGCAGGGCCTGGTCCTGGTCACCGGCCCGACCGGCTCGGGCAAGTCGACGACGCTGGCCTCGATGCTCGACCAGGTCAACACCCACCGGGCCTGCCACATCGTCACCGTCGAGGACCCGATCGAGTACGTCCACGAGCACAAGCGCTCGGCGGTCAGCCAGCGCGAGGTGGGCACCGACACCTGGAGCTTCAACGACGCGCTGCGCTCGGTGCTCCGCGAGGACCCCGACGTGCTGCTGGTCGGCGAGATGCGCGACCTGGAGTCCATCGCGTTCGCGCTGACGCTGGCCGAGACCGGCCACCTGGTCTTCGCCACGCTGCACACCAACGACACCGCCCAGTCGCTGGGCCGGATGATCGACGTCTTCCCCTCCGAGCAGCAGGAGCAGGTGCGGGTGCAGCTCGCGTCGGCGCTCTCCTGCGTCGTCTACCAGCGGCTGCTGCCGCGGATCGGCGGGGGACTGGTGGCCGCCCACGAGGTGCTGGTGGCGACGACGGCGGTGCGCAACCTGATCAAGGAGGGCAAGACCCACCAGCTGCGCAACGCCCTGGTCACCGGGACGCGCGACGGCATGGTCACGCTCGAGCAGTCGCTCTCTTCCCTCGTCCAGGAGGGCGTGGTCAGCGAGGAGGAGGCGCTCGCCCGCAGCCTCTACCCGAAGGACGTCGTCACGCGGCCCCGGCTGAGCGCGACGGTCGCCCCGGTGGCGGTGGGACGGCACCGGTGAGGCGGAAGAGGCGCAAGGGCGGGGCGGACAGCGAGGTCCTGGCCCCGCGGGTCGAGAGCGCCGACGAGCGCCTGGGCCGGGTCCTGGTCGGCGCCGGACTGGTCCAGCCCTACCAGCTCGACGTCGCGGCGCGCGCCGACGGCGACACGCTGGCCGAGCGGCTGGTGGTCGCGGGCATCGTCACCGAGGCCGCGGTGGCCACGGCGCTGGCCGACCACCACGGGGCCGAGGTCGCCGACTTCCGCGCCCTGGAGGTCGACCCGCAGGCGGCGGCGCTGCTCACCCTCGAGCAGGCGCGGAGCTTGCGCGCGCTCCCGGTCGGCCTCGGAGCGCCGACGGACGAGGCCGGGGACGCGCCGACCGTCGAGTCCGTCGCCGTCGCCGTCCTCGATCCGGCGCCGGAGGCGCTCGCCGGCCTGAACGCGGCGCTGGGCCGCACGGTCCGGCCGGTGGTGGCGACGCCGCGCGACCTGGACCGGGCCATCGAGCTGGCCTACCGCGCGACCCGGGAGGTACGCCACCAGGTCGAGGTCTACGAGGCCCGCGACGCCCTGCGCCGCGAGGCCGCCCAGCTCGAGGCGGTCGCCGCCAACGAGGACGCGCCGGTGGTCCGGGTGGTGCAGATGATCATCACCCAGGCGCTGCGCGACCGCGCCTCCGACATCCACGTCGAGCCCGCCGGCAAGCGGGTCCGGGTCCGCTACCGGATCGACGGCGCGCTCGTCGAGGTGCTGGACCTGCCGGAGTCGATCGGCCCGGCGATCGTGAGCCGCGTGAAGATCCTCGGCGGCATGAACATCGTCGAGCGGCGACGCCCGCAGGACGGCCAGATCAGCACGGAGATCGAGGGCCGCGAGGTCGACATCCGGGTCTCCACGACGTCGGTGGTCGGCGGTGAGAAGGTCGTGCTCCGGGTGCTGGACAAGAGCCGACCGCTCTTCGACCTCGGCCAGCTCGGGATGCCGGCCGATGTCGCCGAGCGCTACGGCCGGCTGATCCGCTCGCCGTTCGGCATGGTGATCTGCGCGGGCCCGACCGGCGGCGGCAAGACCACGACCCTCTACGCCTCGCTGGGCGAGCTGGACAGCACCGACAAGAACCTGATGACGATCGAGGACCCGGTCGAGTACACCTTCGACTCGATCAACCAGATCCAGATCAACGAGCAGGCGGGGATCACCTTCGCCGGCGGGCTCAAGTCGATCCTGCGGCAGGACCCGGACGTGATCCTGGTCGGCGAGATCCGCGACGTCGACACCGCCCGGATCGCGGTCCAGTCGGCGCTGACCGGTCACCTGGTGCTCTCCTCGCTGCACGCCACCGACGCGGTCTCCGCGCTCTACCGGCTGCTCGACATGGGCATCGAGGCGTTCCTGATCGCCTCCTCGGTGACCGCGGTGATGGCCCAGCGGCTGGTCCGGCGCAGCTGCACCTCCTGCCTCGAGCCCTACCGGCCGACCGCCGAGGAGCGGGCCTTCCTGGAGTCGGTCGGCGGCGAGGAGCCCCAGGGCGGCTACCGCCGCGGCGCCGGTTGCCACTTCTGCGCCCACACCGGCTTCCTGGACCGGATCGGCGTCTACGAGATGCTGGTGGTCAGCGACGAGGTGCGCGCGCTGATCGTCGCCCAGGCACCGCACGACGAGATGCGCCGGCTGGCCCGCCGCCAGGGCATGCGCACACTGCAGGAGCAGGCGGTCCGGCTGGTCGCCGAGGGGACCACCACCGCGGCCGAGGTGATGCGCTCGATCTACGTGGCGGGGGTCTGAGATGCCGCGCTACGCCTACGTCGGCGTCGACCTGGACGGCGAGCGGGTCAAGGGCACGCACAAGGCCGACACCCGGGCGGCCGCGGAGCTGGCGCTCTACGAGCGCGACGTGCGCGACCTGCGGATCTCGGAGAAGCCGGGCCTGCTCGCCTACGAGATCGGCGGGCCCCGGGTCACCAAGGTCGAGGTGATGCACCTGTCGCGGCAGATCGCGGCGTTCCTGCGTGCCGGGCTGCCCATCCTCGACGCGGTGCACGGCATCGGCGCGGAGGCGGAGAGCTCCGCCGTACGCCGGATGATGCACTCGATCGAGGACGGCCTGCGCACCGGCGAGCGGTTCTCCGACACCCTGGAGCGCTACCCCAAGGTGTTCGGCGACTACTACCGCGCCATCGTCCGCTCCGCCGAGCTCACCGGCGAGCTGGACGGCGCGCTGACCCAGCTCGCGCTGTACATCGAGCGCGACCTCGAGGCCCGGCGCCGGATCAAGTCGGCGATGGTCTACCCGAGCGCCGTGGCCGCGATGTCGATCTTCACCGTGGTGGTGCTGTCGGTCTACGTCCTGCCGAAGTTCAAGGAGTTCTTCGCCGAGCTCGACGCGGAGCTGCCGCTGCCGACCCGGATGCTGCTGGCGGTCACGGACTTCCTCGGGAGCTGGTGGTGGGCGATCCTCGGGGTGGTCGCGATGGTGGCCCTGCTCACCTCCTTCCTGCTCCGCTTCGAGCGCGGCCGCTACCTGCGCGACGCCTTCCTGCTGGAGGTGCCGGTGCTGGGGGAGACGATCCAGTACGCGCTGGTCGAGCGGTTCTGCCGGACCATGGCGTCGATGGTGGGCGCCGGCGTCAGCCTCCAGGAGGCGATGCGAACCGCCACCGACTCGCTGCACAACCGGGTCTTCATCCGCCGCCTGGACGAGGTGACCGAGCAGATGATGGAGGGCCAGGGGATCGCCGGCCCGCTGGCCCGCACCCGCCTCTTCCCGGGCACCGCCACCGCGATGCTGCGGGTGGGGGAGGAGACCGGGTCGATGGACGTCCAACTCGAGGTCACCGCCGAGTACTACGAGACCGAGCTGACCTACAAGGTCGCCCGGCTCACCGCGCTGTTCGAGCCGCTGGTGATCGTCGTGATGGGCGGGATGGTCGGCTTCGTCGCCATCGCGCTCGTGAAGGCCATGTACACGGTCTACGGCCAGGTGGGTACGTGAGGGAGCGGCTGGTCGGACGGCTGCGTGCGTCGCGGCGCGCCGACGACGGCGTCACCCTGATCGAGACCCTGGTCGCTGTGACGATCCTGGCGGTCGCCGGGGTCGCCGTTCTCGCTGGGTTGCAGACCTCGGTGAAGGTCTCCGACATCAACCGGAAGCAGGCCGTCGGCGGGACCACGGTGCGCAGCCTCGCCGAGGCGGTCCAGCGCTACGTCGCCGACGGCGGCTACGCGCCGTGCGCGGCGGCCGACCACTACACGAGCGCGGTCGCGGGCTCCTACACCCTCGGCTCCTCCTACACGGCGAGCCAGGCGAGGGCGCGGCGCTGGAACGGCAGCGCCTGGACCGACGACTGCACGGCCGGCAACGACCTCGGCCTGCAGCGGGTGCGGCTCACCGTGCGCAGCGCGGACGGGCGCGCCGAGGAGTCGACGACCCTGGTCCTGCGCCGGTCCTGCGACGCGGCGGGAGCCTCGCCGTGCGCCTGAACAGCATGCCGGTCGCCCGGGCCGCCGGGCGCGGCGGCGACGACGGCTTCACGCTGATGGAGCTGATCCTCGCGATCGCCATCCTCGGGGTGATCGTGGTCCCGCTGACCGGCATCGTGCTCCAGCACCTGAAGGTCACCCGGGACACCGAGGCGCGGCTCAACGAGACGACGGACCAGCAGTTCGTCTCGGCGTACTGGCAGCAGGACGTCGGCAGCCTGGGTCTGCGCGACTTCACCCCGGCGAGCGCGGGCGACCCGGTGCCCACCCGGCCGAGCGTATGGACCTCCGGGGCGGGGCCCGCCGACGTACCGTCCGCCTGCGGGAGCGGGCTGAGCGGCGACCTGGTGGTCGGGTTCGCCTGGAACGACTACCCGGTGGGGGTGGCCGACCCGCTCGACGCGTGGGTCCCGGCGGTCGCGGCGGCCGCGTACGTCACCGACACCGTCGACGGCGGACTGCGGCTCAGCCGCGTCCGCTGCGGCGGCGGAGCAGCGCAGCGCAACGTGCTCGCCCGGCACCTGGCGGCGGTGCCGACGGTCGCCTGCACCGACGCGGCCGGCGCGAGTGCCGACTGCGCGGCGAGCACGCCGCCGCGGACCGTCGCGATCACCCTGCAGATCAGGGACGCCGCGAACGAGGGGGCGGGCTACACCGCGACCGTGATCGCCGAGCGGAGGCAGCGATGAGGCGGGGACGGATCGGCGGGGAGCAGCCGGACAGGGGCGCGGTGCTCATCATCGCGCTGATCGTGGTCACCGTCGTCGCCGTGGTCACGGCCGCGGTGCTGAGCCACGGCACCACCAACCTGAGCGCGACCGTGGCGCTGGGGCGGGTGGCCGACCGGGCGGGTGCCGCCGACGCCGCGGCCAAGATCGCGATCAACGACCTGCGCCTGGGTGGGAAGGCTCCCGGGATCACCGCCCCCGACCCCGATGGCGACGGCTCTCCGAGCGCCGCCGACTGGGTCTACACCGACGCCGGCGACGGTGCCGGGTGCTTCGGCCTGAGCGGTGGGAGTGCCCGCGACGCGCTGGTGCTCAACGGACTCCTGCCCGCCGCGGACGCGAGCGCGGCCCCGACCTCGGCGCGGGTGGAGTGCACCAAGGTGGCCGGCACCGGGCTCTACGGCGGGGGCGGCGGCGTCGTCCAGACCGCGCAGAACACCTTCCCCCGGGCGCTGACGGCGTTCGGTGGCGACATCACCTACGACGGCGGCGGGCTGCTGGAGGTCCGCGGCGGCGTCGCGGCCAGCGGCGACGTGAGGCTGACGAAGTACTACCACACGCTGTTCTACCGCGCCTACAACAACCCGGCGCTCACCATCTCGGGGCAGGGACAGGCTCCCTACCGGTGCAACGGCCCGTCCGGCTACACCGGGGTGAAGCTGTGCACGGACGTGCCGAGCAGCGGCTCGCTGACCAGCCCGACGGTCGCCGACGCGTTGACCGCCCTCACCGCCCTCACCGACGCCACGCCGCGCGACCCCTCCGCCGTGGCGAACGTCAGCGGCACCTGCACCTTCGACCCCGGCTACTACGACAACGCCACGACGCTCAGCGACCGGGTCAACTCCTGCAGCGTCTCGGTGTTCAGGCCCGGCCTGTACTACTTCGACTTCCAGAACGAGCTCTCCGCCGGCCTGGGCAACGGCCTGATGAGCGGCGACAACGTCTGGCGGGTCACCGGCTCCCGCACGATCATCGGCGGCACCCGGTCCCCGGGGAACCCGACCCTGATCCCGGGGGCGTGCGTCAGCCCGCTCAGCGACCCCACCGCGGACGGCGTCCGCTTCGTCTTCGGCGGCAACAGCCGGATGGAGTCGATCGTCCCGGTCACCGCCCTCGACATCTCCCGCTACAACCAGACCCCCAAGATCGAGCTCTGCGGCACCTACAGTGCCACCGAGCCGCCGGTGGTGATCCAGCAGCAGGCCGCGGGCGCCGCCCCCGTCGACGGCTCCTCCACGCCGTCGGCCACGACGGCCACCGCGACTACGGTCGCCACCACCGGCTCGACGCCGGGCTTCGCCGGCGCCACCGCGTCGGCGCTGGCCGCCGCTGACGAGTCGCCGACCCGGCTGGCCGCCACCTGGACCGGCGCGGCCGCGACCGGGCAGAAGGCGGCGCTCTCGCTCGGTGGCCTCGCCCCGGACACGGCACCGCCGCCCGGATCGGTGCTGAAGGGAGCGAGCATCGTCGTCAGCCAGGCGGTCTCCGGTGGTCTCGACCGTGTGAAGGTCAAGGTGACCGGGATGTCGGGCACGGTCGACCTTCCGTTGCGCACCACGCTGCCGGCCGCCGACACCGTGACCGTGCCCGGTGCGAGCCTCGGTGCACTCGCGTCGTGGGTCCATGCCGGTGCACCCGCCGCCGGGGCGCCCACCATCGACCTCACCTACACGCCGACGATCGGGACCGCGCGCACCCTGACCGTGGACGCGGCCTCGCTCCGGCTGGAGTACTACCCCCCGGCGGTCCACGCCGGGAGCACGCCCTCGGCGGATCCGTTCCTCGAGATCTTCTACCCCTGGCAGTCGGGCTATCCCAACAACTGGCCGAGGTTCGTGGTGAACGGCGCGGTCTACGCCCGCAACGGGGACGTCTCGCTCGAGTACGGCCTGACGCTCACCAACCCCACCTTCGGGCCGATGGTCTCGGTGCGCGGCGGCATCGCCGCCCGGTCGATCGACATGATCGGCGGCCAGTGGGGGCGCTACGGCTACCCGCTCGCGGGGATCCCGGACCTCGGCGCTGGCATCGGCGCCTTCACCACGGTGGTGGACCTGGAGGTCTACGTCTGCCCGGACGCGGCCACCTGTTCCTCCGGGGGGAGCCGCGCCCTGACCGCCCGGGTGAAGATCACCGATCCGCCGTACGGCGACGAGGGCCTCCCCACGGCGGGCAACCGCCGGATCGAGGTGCTCAGCTGGGCGGAGCAGCGCTGACGTGGTCGCGCCGGTCGTCGTCGCGGGGCTGCTCGGCCTCGCCATCGGGTCGTTCCTCAACGTGGTCGCGCACCGGGTGCCGGTCGGCGCCTCGGTGGTCAGCCCGCCCTCGGCCTGCCCGGCGTGCGGCGCCCCGATCCGGGCCCGGCACAACGTGCCGGTGCTCGGCTGGCTGGTGCTGCGGGGGCGCTGCCGCGACTGCGCCGCGCCGATCGGCGTCCGCTACCCGCTGGTCGAGGCCGGCACCGGCGTCGCCTTCGCGCTGGTCGCGCTCCGGTTCGCGACCGACCCCGGCGGCGTCGAGGGGCTGCGGCTGCTGCCCGCCTACCTCGCCTTCACCGCGATCGCGATCGCGCTGGCGCTGATCGACCTGGACGTACGGCGGCTGCCGGACGCGATCGTCGGGCCGGCGTACCCGGTGCTGGGTGGGCTGCTCCTGCTCGCCGGCGACCCGGGCGCGCTGCTCCGGGCGCTGCTCGGCGCGCTGGCGCTCGGCGCGTTCTACCTCGCGGTCTGGCTGCTCGCGCCGGGCGGCATGGGCTTCGGCGACGTGAAGCTGGCCCCGCTCGTGGGCGCGCTGACGGCGTACCTCTCCTGGGGCACGTTCCTCGTCGGCGCCCTCGGCGCCTTCGTGCTCGGCGCCCTGGCCGGCCTGCTGCTCATCGCCGGCGGCCGCGCCGGCCGCCGCACTGCGGTGCCGTTCGGGCCGTTCATGCTGCTGGCCGCGTGGGCGGCGATCCTCGGCGCCGGGCGGCTCGGTGACGCCTACCTCGGCGCCGTGGGCCTCTGAGGCCACGCCACATGGGCCGCACACGACCCGCGTTCCGGCGTCACTGCAGCGCTGCGGAGAGGCGCATGACGTTGTCGACGTACTTCTTCCGCGCCGGCCGCTGCTTCCACTCCTCGAGCGTGAGCTCCTTGGAGAGCGCGCGGTAGGAGTCCTCGACCTCGCGCATCTTGGTCACCACGTTGGGGTCCGGCATCAGCAGGGAGATCTCGAAGTTGAGCGCGAACGATCGCAGGTCCATGTTGCTGGAGCCGACCACCGCGACGTCGTCGTCGATGGTGAAGTGCTTGCTGTGCAGGATGAGGGGCGCCGGGTACTGGTAGATCCGCACCCCCGCCTCCAGCAGCGCGCGGTAGTAGGAGGCCTGCGCGTGGCCGACCATGAACTGGTCGGAGACCTCGCTGACGAAGAGCTCCACGTCGACCCCGCGCTGGGCGGCGGTGGTGACGGCGTAGAGCAGCGACTCGTCGGGCACGAAGTACGGCGAGGTGAGCGAGATCCGGTCGTTGGCGGCGTAGATCAGCGCGGTGAACATCCGCAGGTTGTTCTCGGCGACGATGCCGGGGCCGCTCGGGATGATCTGGCACGGCACGTCGAAGACCTCGGTGTCGCGGGCGTCGGGCTCGCCGTGGACGGCGACCAGGTCGACGACCTCGCCGGTCTCGACGTACCAGTCGGAGGCGAAGACCGCGTTCAGCGCGCCGACGACAGGACCCTCCAGCCGCACCATCAGCTCGACCCACTCCCGTCCCAGCTTGTGGTTCTTCGGCTTGTTGTAGCCGCGCTCGGTCATGTTGAGGGAGCCGGTGAAGCCGACGCTGCCGTCGACCACGAGCAGCTTGCGGTGGTTGCGCAGGTCGGGGCGGCGCCAGGTGCCCTTGAGGGGCTGGATCGGCAGCATCGGGTGGTACTCGATGTCGGTCTGGTCCAGGCGCTTGAGCATGTCCTTGTAGACCGGGAGCCCGCGGGAGCCGAGGTGGTCGAAGAGGAACCGCACCGCGACGCCGCGCTCCGTGGCGCGGATCATCGCCTGGAAGAGCGGGTCGGTGACCTCGTCCCACGCGGTGATGTAGAACTCGGCGTGCACGTGGCTCTGGGCCCGGTCCACCTCCGCGGCCATCTCGTCGATCACGCCGTAGTAGTCCGGCCACAGCTGGACCTCGTTGCCGTCGGTCACCGGGAGCGCGCCGAGCCGCTCGTTGAGCGCGAAGACCGTCCGGTACGCCGGCCGCTGCCCGCTCGCGTCATAGGCGAGGTGGAGCGCGGCGGCGGGCTCGCTGATCGCCGCGCGCGCCTCCGCCTGGCGCTGCATCCGCTTGCCGCCGACCCGGATCCGACCGAAGGTCAGGAAGAACAGGAAGCCGAGGAAGGGGTCGATCAGGATCAGCAGCAGCCAGGCCATGCCCGTCGAGGGCTTCCGGTTGCCCGGGATGACGCCCAGCGCGATGACCCGCAGCCCCACGGCGAGGATGATGAGGAGCGCGGCGAACGTCAGTGCCAGTATGGCCACGAGGTCCTGTTCCATGGCGAAACCCTAGGGGCTGGATCGACCGGGGTCCCGGCAAGCGGGCGAGAGTCGTGGGAGTCTGCTTCCGTGAGCGACGAGAGCCAGCCGGGCTTCCTGGGCCGCGCGGTCGGCGCCGTGACCGGCCGGGTGGTCGACGCGGTCCCGCCGGAGGTGGTGCTCGACCACATCGACGTCGACGCGCTGCTCGACCACGTCGACATCAACCACCTGCTCGACCGGGTCGACCCGAACCGGCTGCTGGACCGCATCGAGGTCGACCGTCTGCTGGACCGCATCGACATCGACGGCCTGCTGGACCGGGTCGACATCGACCGGCTGCTCGCGCGCGCCGACATCCAGGCGCTGCTCGAGGGGGTCGACCTGGAGGGCGTGGTGCGCCGCGCGGGGATCCCCGACATCGTCGCGGAGACCACCGGGACCCTGGCCGGCCGCACCCTCGACGTGGCCCGCCGTCAGATCGTCGGGCTCGACGCCGTCCTCGCGAACCTCGTGGACCGGGTCCTGCGGCGCCCGCCGCTGGAGCAGCCCGGACCGGCCGGCCTGGTGGGTCCCCGATGACCGCTCCGGCGGGCACGGCCGGTTCCCGCGGCTCCGTCTCGGGCCGGTACGCCGGCGGCGTGAGCCGTGCCGTCGCCGCGGCGATCGACCTCGGCGTGGTGATCGGCGGCTTCACCGTCGGCGTCTGGGTGGGCCGCTTCCTGCTCGACGTGCTGCTCGGGATCGGCACCGACTGGGCCTCGGGCCTCGTGGCCACCCTGGCGCTGTTCGGCTGGGCCGGCTTCTACCTGATCGTCACCACCGCCGTCGCCGGCAAGACCGTCGGCAAGGCGCTGGTCGGCCTCAAGGTGGTGGGCCGCGACGGCGAGCCGCTGCACAGCGGCCAGGCGGTGGTGCGGGTGCTGATGCTGCCGGTGAGCACGTCGTTCTTCGGGGTCGGCCTGGTGCTGATCGTCCTGCGCCGCGACCACCGCGCGCTGCACGACCTGGTCGCCCGGACCGCCGTGGTCTACGACTGGGGCGACCGGCCGGCCGAGCTGCCGGCCCCGCTGTCGGCGTACCTGAACACGCACGGCGGCACCTCCTAGCCCGCGAGCCGACCGGTGGTTGAGGTGCGAGCGAAGCGAGCCCTTTCGGTGGTTGAGGTGCGAGCGAAGCGAGCCCTTTCGGTGGTTGAGGTGCGAGCGAAGCGAGCCCTGTCGGTGGTTGAGGTGCGAGCGAAGCGAGCCCTGTCGGTGGTTGAGGTGCGAGCGAAGCGAGCCTCGAAACCACCACCTCAGTGGTCGAGCAGCCCCCACGCCAGCGCGGGCGCGATCGCGGGAGCCAGCGGCAGCCGGGGGATCAACGTCGCCTGCACCGCGTGGTAGAGGTCGGCCTTCTCCTTCCACACGGTGCGCGCCACCGCGTTGGCCGGGTCGAGCTCGTGCCACCACGACCCGCCGGCGCGGTCGACGTGGTAGCGGGTGACGTACTCCCACCACCGGTCCAGGTCGTCGGCGAAGCGCTGCTCGCCGGTCGCCCGGTGCAGCGCGGCCGCGGCCGCCACCGCCTCGGCGGCCACCCAGTGGAACCGCTGCCGGACCACCGGCCGGCCCGACCAGTCCACCGTGTAGACGAACCCCGGCGCGCCGTCGACGGCCCAGCCGTCGGCGACGGCGCGGTCGTAGAGCGCGACCGCGGCCGGCACCATCCACGCCGGGGCCTCCTGTCCCCGCGTCGAGAGCGCGGCCCGGGCGTGCAGGGTCAGCCGGGCCCACTCCAGTCCGTGGCCGGGCGTCGACCCGAACGGGCGGAACGGGTCGTCGGGCAGGTCGGCGTGGTAGTCGAGCAGCGGTGTCCAGGTGTCGTCGAAGTGCTCCGGGATCCGGCCGTCGTGGGCGGGGGCGAGGTCGTGCGCGACCCGCTCCACCATGCGCAGCGCGCGGTCGAGCAGCCGGTCCTCCCCGGTCACGTCGGCCGCCGCCAGGTAGGCCTCGACGGTGTGCATGGCGGCGTTCACGCCGCGGTAGCCGTCGAGCACGGCGAACGCGCGGTCCCACTCCTCGACGACCATCCCGGCGTCCTCGTCCCAGAACCGCTCGTCGCTCACGCGCAGTGCCGCGGACAGGAGCGCCGCCGCGTCGGGGCGGTCGGCGGCGACGGCGCTGCTGGCGGCGAGCACCACGAAAGCGTGGGGGTACGCGGCCTTGGTGGTGCTCGTCGGCGGACCGTCGGCGGCGACCTCGGGGTACCAGCCGCCGTGCTCGTCGTCGGCGAACGGGCCGGTCAGCGACGCGATGCCGTGGTCGACGAGCTCGGCGCAGCCGGGGCGCCCGAGCAGGTGGCCGATCGCGTGGACGTGCGTCATCCGGCAGGTGATCCACAGCTCCCGCGGCCCCTCCAGCGGAGCGCCGTCGTCGGCCTGCCGGGCGAACCCGCCGGGCACCCGGGATCGGCGTCCGAACGAGAGCAGGCGATCGGTCTCGGCCTCGAGGAGTGCGAGCATCGTGGGGGTCACCGTGCCATCCTGACCCCTACGGGGCGGTTCCGGTGGCCGAGGTGCCTGCGACGCGAGCCGCTGGCGGTGGTTGAGGCGCGAGCGAAGCGAGCCGGTGGCGGTGGTTGAGGTGCGAGCGAAGCGAGCCTCGAAACCACCCGACAGGGAGGTGTGGGTCAGTGGTCGGACGTGAGCAGCCGGTGCTGGTGGTGGGCGAGGCGCTGGTCGACGTGGTCAACGCGCTGGACGGTACGACGGCGGCCCACCCCGGCGGGAGCCCGGCCAACGTGGCCCTCGGGCTGGGGCGGCTCGGTCGCGCCGCGACGCTGGTGACGTGGCTCGGCGACGACGAGGACGGCGCGCTGGTCCGCCGCCACCTGCACGAGAACCGGGTCCGCGTCGCGGACGGCGGGGGCCTGGCGGAGCGCACCACCCGGGCGATCGCGACGCTCGACGCGACCGGCGCGGCGTCGTACACGTTCGACCTGAGCTGGCGGCTGCCGCCGGGGTCGACGGAGCCGGGCGGGGTCGAGTCGCGGGCGGTCCACGTGCACACCGGCTCGCTGGCGGCCACCGTGGCGCCCGGCGGCGACGAGGTGCTGGCGATGGTCCGGCGGCACGGGGCGGACGAGACGATCTCCTACGACCCGAACCTGCGGCCCGCGGTGATGGGCAGCGCCGGCGCGGTCCGCGCCCGCGTGGAGGAGCTGGTCGGCCTCTCCGACGTGGTGAAGGTCAGCGACGAGGACCTGGCCTGGCTGCGCCCCGACGCCACGCCGGAGGCGGTCCTGGAGGAGTGGGCCGGGCAGGGGCCGTCGTTGGTGGTGCTCACCCGGGGTGCCCACGGGGTGCGGGCGGTGACCGCCGCCGGCGTCGTGGTGGAGCTGCCCTCGCCGTCGGTGGACGTCGTGGACACCGTGGGTGCGGGCGACTCCTTCATGGCGGCCCTGATCGACGGCCTGCTGGCCCGCGACCTGCTCGGCGCCGCGCACCGCGAGGGCCTGCGGGGGATCGGTGAGTCGGCGCTGGGCTCGGTGCTGGCGCGGTGCGCGAACGTCGCCGCGATCACCGTGTCGCGGCCCGGGGCGGACCCGCCGTGGGAGCACGAGCTCGGCGCGGCCGACCACTGGTGACCCGAGTCGGCGGGAACTGACCGCCCGCGGCGCGAGTCGGCAGAAACTTCCTGCCGACTCGCGGGGACTGGTCTGGACCGGTGCCGTCAGTTTCTGCCGACTCGCGGTCAGCGGGTGGTCTCGGGGATCGGGGTGATCAGCGGCTCGCCGCTCATCCACGCCGCGAGGTTCTCCAGGGTGAGCGCCCCCATCGCGGCCCGCGTGGTGACGGTCCCCGACGCGGTGTGCGGCTGCAGCACCACCTCGTCGCGGCCGAGCAGCGCCGCCGGCACCCGCGGCTCGTCGCGGAAGACGTCCAGTCCGGCCCCGCCGAGGGTCCCCGCCTCGAGGGCTGCGACCAGGGCGGCCTCGTCGACCACCGACCCGCGGGCGACGTTGACCAGGACGCCGTCGGGGCCGAGCGCCGCGAGCACCTCGGCGCCGACCAGGCCCTCGGTCGCGGCGCCGCCGGGCACCACGACGACCAGCGAGTCCACGGCGGCGGCGAGCGCGACCGGCGAGGGCTGGTAGGCGTACGGGACGCCCGGCGCCGGGCGCCGGTTGTGGTAGCTGACGGTCGCGCCGAGGGCCTCGACGCGGGTGGCGACCGCCTGCCCGATCCGGCCCAGGCCGAGGATGCCCACCCGGGTCCCGGCGACCTGCCCGGTGAGCGGGAAGGGACCCTCCGGCCAGCGGCCCTCGCGCACGTACCGGTCGGCGACGACCACCTGCCGGCGTACCGCCAGCAGGAGTGCCACCGCGTGCTCGGCGACGGCGGGGTCGAGCACGCCCGGGGTGTTGCTGACGGCGATCCCGCGGTCCAGCGCCGTGGCGAGGTCGATGTTGTCGTAGCCGACCCCGAAGTTCGCGATCATGCCGAGCCGCGGCAGGGCCTCGATCAGGTCGGCGTCGACGGGGGAGAAGTTGGAGCAGACGATGGCGACCACCTCCTCGCCGTGCGCCGCGAGGAACTCCGCCCGCCCCTCCGCCGGCAGGTCGAGCGTCGGGTACGACGCCGCGACGGCCTCGTGGGTGCCCGGGTGCAGCGGGGGGACGCGGAGCACGGCCCCCGCGGGGTGGTGGGTGGTCACGGCGCCAACCTAGTGTCCGCGCCGGGGACGGCGCCGGTGAGCAGCCGCTCGGACTCGACCAGGGCGGCCAGGCCGTCGGCGCGGATGCGCTGGGAGATCGCGGACGGGGTGACCCCGAGCCCGGCGGCGAGGTCGCGCTGGCTGGTGCCGGCCAGGAGCCCGCGCAGGATCGCCAGCGACCGCTCGTCGAGGCCGCCGACGACGTGGTCGCGCAGCACCAGGGCGGCGTTGACGGCGCCGGCCGCTCCCGCGAGCGCGTCCGCGAGCCCGTCCGCGAGACCGCGCTCGGACCCGGCCGCGGGGGCGGCGACGAAGGCCGTGCGCCGGGAGCGGCTGGCGGGGCGCTCCTCGGCCTCCTGCACGTGGTGGATGGCGTCGCGCGCCGCCCACCAGCCGGGACCGTCCTCGACCCGCGGGTCGTCGTCGAGGACGGTCACCTCGCCCCAGCCGATGCCGTGCCGCAGGTCGTGCGCGGGCAGCAGGGCCAACCGCAGCTCGAGGCTCGCCGCCAGGGCCTGGGCGACGGTTCCGAACCGGCCCTGGAACTCGTCGCCGACGGTGATCCGCAGCGGCAGCGTGGGCGCGTGGCGCCGGTTGACGCCGGCCAGGGTGGCGGTGAGACGCTCGTGGAGGTGTGCGCGGTCTCCGCTCTCGCGCGAGTCCACGACGTCACCGATCAGCGTCGCCGTCAGCATAGTCCTTCACCTCCCGATAGTGAAGCATAATGCTAACTATCGAGAGAGTGAAGTGAAATGCTCACTCCGGCGTGGCCGTGCTCCCGATGTCGAGCATCTCCCGGCGGGACGCGACCTTGATCCGGGTCCGTCCGGCCTGCTCGCCGAGGGCGATCTCGTGCTGGTCGAGCCGCTCCCACGAGGCGCCGGTGGCGACCTCCACCCGGCGCTCGGCGAAGTAGGCGTCGACGTCCGCGGGGGCGCGCAGGGGAGCGGTCGGCGTGGTCGTCGCGAGCAGGTGGGCCACGGTCTCCGCGGCGTCGCTCTTGGTGTGCCCGATCAGGCCGACCGGCCCCCGCTTGATCCAGCCGGTGACGAAGAGGCCGGGGATCGCGTCGCCGTCCAGGTCCAGCACCCGGCCGCCGTCGTTCGGGACGACGGCGGCGGTGTGGTCGAAGGGGACGCCCGGCAGCGCGGTGCTGCGGTAGCCGACCGCGCGGTAGACCTGCTGGACGTCCCAGTCGGTGATCTCGCCGGTGCCGGCCACGGAGCCGTCGCCGACCAGCTCGGTGCGCTCGGTGCGCAGCCCGCCCACGGTGCCGGGGCGGTCGGCGTCCTCGAGGATCTCCACCGGCTGCTCCAGGAAGTGCAGGTGGATCCGGTGCGGCTTGCCCTCGGGGTCGCGGCCGACCCAGTTGGCCAGGGTGTCGAGCACCATCTTGGACTGCTTGTTCTTCTGGATGTGCTGCATCGAGTGCTCGTCGACCTCGAACCCCTCGGGGTGCACGATCACGTCCACGTTGGGGGAGTGGGCCAGCTCCCGCAGCTCCAGCGGCGAGAACTTCGCGTACGCCGGTCCGCGGCGGGCGAAGACGTGCACGTCGGTGATCGTCTTGTCCCGCAGCCCCTGGTAGACGTGCTCGGGGATGTCGGTGCTCAGCATCTCCTCGCCCGTCTTGGCCAGCACCCGCGCCACGTCGAGGGCGACGTTGCCCACGCCGAGGACGGCGACGGAGGTCGCCTGCAGCGGCCAGGCGCGCGGCACGTCGGGGTGGGCGTCGTACCAGGAGACGAAGTCGGCGGCGCCGTGCGACCCGGCCAGGTCCTCGCCGGGGACGCCCAGGTCGCGGTCGGCCATCGCGCCGGTGGCGACGACCACGGCGTCGTAGTACTGGCGCAGGTCCTCGAGCTTGACGTCGACGCCGAGCTCGACGTTGCCGAGGAAGCGGACGTCCGGGTGGGCGATCACCCGCTGGAGGGCCTTGATGATCTCCTTGATCCGCGGGTGGTCGGGCGCGACGCCGTAGCGGACCAGGCCGAACGGGGCGGGCAGGCGCTCGAGCAGGTCGACGGAGACGTCGGTCTCGGACTTGATGAGCTGGTCGGCGGCGTAGATGCCGGCCGGGCCGCCGCCCACGATGGCAACACGAAGAGTCATGCCGAGAAGTCTGCTGACGCGCCGACGGGCGTGGAACGACGTCGTCCTTGGGTTGTCACAAGTTAGCCTTGTGACATGGTCCTGGGGTCCCACGTACCCGAGCTGCGGGCGCTGGAGCTGCTCGCCGCCGTCGCGCGCCTCGGCAGCCTGGGCGCCGCGGCCGCCGAGCTCGGCATCAGCCAGCAGGCCGCGTCGTCGCGGCTGCGGACGATGGAGTCGTTGGTCGGGGAGCCGCTGGTGCTGCGCAGCAAGCGCGGGTCCGAGCTGACGCCGACCGGGGAGCTGGTGGTGCAGTGGGCCGGCCGGGTGCTGGAGGCGGCCGAGGAGCTCGACGCCGGCATCACGGCGCTGCGCGCCGACCGGCGCGGCCACCTCGCGGTCGCGGCCTCGCTGACCATCGCCGAGCACATGCTGCCCGGCTGGCTGGTCGGCCTCCGTGCCCACCAGGTACGCCGCGGGCTGGCGCCGACCGAGGTGACCATGACCGCGACCAACTCCGAGCGGGTGGCCGCGCTGGTCGAGACCGGCGAGGTGGCGCTCGGGTTCGTCGAGGGCCCCGACGCGCCGGTGGGCCTGCGTTGCCGCCTGGTCGGGACCGACGAGCTGGTGGTCGTCGTGAGCCCGGCGCACCCGTGGGCGGGCCGTGGGCGGCGGCGGGTGAGCGCCGAGGCACTCGCGACGACGCCGCTGGTGGTGCGCGAGCCGGGGTCGGGCACGCGCCTGGTGCTCGAGCGGGCCCTGGTAGGCCTGCGGCAGGCGGCGCCGGCCCTCGAGCTCTCCAGCACCGCGGCGGTGCGCGCCGCGGTGGCCGCGGGCGCCGGGCCGGCCGCGCTGGGGCGTCACGCCGTGCGCGACGACCTGGTGACCGGGCGGCTGGTCAGCGTGACCGTCACCGGCCTGGACCTGACCCGCCGCCTGCACGCCGTGTGGCGGGGCGGTGAGCACCCGCCGCAGGGGCCGGCGCGCGACCTGGTCGCCTGGGCGGCAGGTCGCTGAGCCGGTCGGTCAGCGGCCGCGCAGGCGTCCCCAGAAGGAGCCGCCGGACTGCTCCTTGGCCGCGGCGATCTCCTGCGCGGTGTGCTTGCCGCCGCACCACTGGTCCTTGGGGACCATCGACTTCACCTGCGCGACGTGGGAGCCGCAGCCGGCCCAGGTGGTCTTGTCACAGGTCTTGCAGCGGGCGGGACGGCACATGCAGGTTCTCCTCCGGTGGTGGGGTGTGACGGTGTCGGCTGGCCGGTCGGTCAGGCGGGGGCGTCGCCGGCCTCGAGGGCGTCGGCGAACTCGCAGAAGTCGCGGTAGGCGCGGGCGCCGTAGATGGTGGCGGGGCCGCCGTGCATCAGGAAGGTCACGCCGATCGCCTCGGCCGCCTCCTGGCGGGTGGCGCCGGCGCGGACGGCGGACTGGGCGTGGGAGGCGATGCAGCCGTCGCAGCCCTCGATGACGCCGATCGCGAGCGCGATCAGCTCCTTGGTCTTCTTGGGCAGCACGCCGTCGGCGAACGCCGCCCTCGAGAGCTCGCCGAAGCCGCGGTAGACGTCCGGGATCGCGCGGCGCAGCTCGCGGTGCATCGGGGTCATCTCGCGGAGAAGCTCGCGGCCGTGGTCGTGGCCGACGGCCTCGGGCGCGGTGGCGGTGATGGTCATGGACGCTTCCTCTCTCGCTGGCACTTTAACCCCCTGGGGGGATAACATCAGGCTAACACAACCCCCTGGGGGGTTGTAGAATCGACACGAGTCCGCGCGGGACCGCCGGTCCGGCCGCGTGAGGGTGGCATCCTTCTCGCAGCGCCAGCGCGGGCCCGGGCGCTGGCTGCCGACAGGCAGTGGAGGCTGGCGCCCGTGGAACGAGGCGAGGAGAACCCCGATGCAGCTGGGTCCTGAGGACACCAAGGCGATCATCACCCGCATGAAGCGGGCCCACGGCCACCTGGCCAGCGTCATCCGGATGCTGGAGGAGGGGGCGGAGTGCGAGGACGCGCTCACCCAGCTGGCCGCCGTGAACAAGGCGATCAGCCGCAGCGGCTACGCGCTCGTCGCGACCGGCCTGCAGCACTGCATGACCGAGGGCGGCCCCGACAGCGTCGACGCCAAGAAGCTGGAGAAGCTCTTCCTCTCGATGGCGTGAGCCTGGGCGCTGGCGGCGCGACCGGTCGGCCCGCGACGGGTCACCGGCGTGCGGCCACGGCGTCGATGATCCGGTGCGCCGTGGCGGCCGCGTCGTGCGTCGCGGTATCCACGACCAGGTCGGCCGAGTCCACGAGCCAGGACCTGGCGGACCGGTAGGTGTCGACGTGGCGGTGCCGCCACGGCCGTACGCGCTCGGGCTCCTCGTCGTCGGCGTCGATGCGGGCGTGGAGCGTCGCCGCGTCCGCGTCGAGGACCACGTGCAGGACGTCGTGCCCGAGGGAGGCGAGACCGCCCCGGATCTCGTGCCAGTAGCTCTCGACGAGCACGGACTGGGCCGCGACGAGGTCCTGGCCGGTGAACCCGGCGATCTCGTCGGCGACCACCGGAACGAGCCGGCGCCACGACGGGTAGTGCTGGAAGTCGGACACCTGGTGGTCCGCCAGGTTGTTGGCGAGCATGTAGCCCACCCATTCGGGATCGAAGTGCCGGAAGCGGGGAGAGGCCTCCGCCAGCCGCGCGCCGGTCGTGGTCTTGCCGACCCCGAACGTTCCGTTCAGCCAGAGGATCATGGTCCGACGATAGGCGGCGGCGGCGACCTCGGTCGGTACGCCGCCGCGCGTCCCGCCGGCCCCGGGAGGCTGAGGGCGGGTCCTGCCGGGATCTCAGAAGCCGGCGTTGTCCAGGAACGCCAACCACTCGGCGGTCCGGTCGTCGTCGGTCGCCGGCGCAGGACTGACCACGAGGTCGTCATCGATGTCGTAGCGCTGCAGGACGGTCAGCATCCACACGGTGTCACCCGCCAGGTCCCGGGCCTGTTCCAGCTCCTCCGCGCTGGGGCGGGGGGTGAAGAGATCCGGCGTCTCGAAGACCCGCACGTAGAGGTCCGAGAGGTCGGCGGTGTAGCCGATCGAGCTGAGGGAGCCCTCGGCGTCCAGCTCGATCGTGACCTCGGTGGGGGCGTCGCCGTAGAAGTCGACGTACAGCTCGGTGAGCTCGTCGACGTCGACGCCGAGGTTCTGCGCAAGCCCCGCAGCCGCGCTGCGCGCGGTCTGCTCCACGTCCTGACCGAGTGCGGCCATCACGTCGGCGTAGTGTCCGCGCCCGGTGATGGTCCGGTCGTCCTGCTCGACGTCGTCCAGCGACTCGGGCAGGTCGTCGGCCACCTGGTGGAGGTCGGGTACGCCCTGCCCGACGACGATCGCGACGAGGTCGGAGCTGTCGTCGGCCACCGCCTCGAGGTCCAGGTAGGACACGCCCGGCTCGAAAGGACCCAGGTCGGCGCTCGGGGTCGCTTCCTTGAGCGCGGCGTAGTCGCGGGAGTCGACCGTGATCCGCTCAGGCGTGTTCCACAGCTCGAACCCGATGTCCGTGCCCTCCCCGGCGATCGGACCCAGCATCGCGGAGACGTCGACCGCCAGATGGCTCACCGCGGGCGTCATCTCGGCCACCAGTGCGGGCTCGTCCTCGTCGATCTCGGTCTCGGTGTCGATCCCGAGCAGCGAGGACGAGAGCTTCTGTGCGGTGAACGTGGACAGTCGGTAGCTGGTCGCCTCGCCGGCCGTTGCGAAGGCGCCTGCGAGAGCCGCCGTTCCCGACTGGTCGACGACCCGCTCTGGTTCCGACTCGGGGGCCCCCTGCGAGCCGCAGCCGGAGGCCAGAGCGGCGGTGAGGAACACTGTCAGGGCGCCACGGGCGACATAAGTCGTCATATCGTCAGGCTAGTGAAGGCCGGAGCGGCGAGTTGAACCGGGGCCCGGCGGATGGTGGCGCCACCCCGCCCCGCCCCGCCCTGCCCCGGTCGGCTCAGCTCGGCTCAGCTCGCGAGCAGCGCGCTGAGCTCGGTGACCGCCAGCAGCGCGGTCGCGAGCGCCAGCGCGAACGCGGCGCGCCCGCCGCGCGCCCGGCCGCGCCGCGGCGTCGCGTGGTGGGTGAGGTAGCGGCCCTGGCTCTCCAGGAAGACCCAGGCCGACAGCACGGCCGCCGCGCCGAGCGTGCCGGCGGCGAAGAGTCCGAGCCGGTCGAAGGTGAAGCGGGCGAGCACGATCGCGGCCACCGTCAGCGACAGGGCGGTGCGCTGCCAGGCGAGCGCCGTGCGCTCGTTGGCCATCCCGGTGTCGGCCTGCTCCGGCTGCTCGTCGGACATCTCTGCGCGCGTGCTCAGATCGCGAAGAGCAGGATGATCAGCGCGATCAGCGCCAGGCCGACCACGAGCAGCACCGCGGGACCGAACGCCGGCAGCGGCTCGCGCCGCCGGATCGCCCGCTCCGAGAGCGCCCACCGCACCCACGCCGAGATCGCGCAGACCAGGCCGAGGCCGGCGAGCACCACCACCAGCGTGACCCGCAGGGCCGCGGGGAGGTTCAGCTCGACGAGGTCCACCGCGACCGCCGCGGCGAGCAGCGCGAGCGCGGTCCGGATCCAGGCCAGGAACGTGCGTTCGTTGGCGAAGCTGAACCGGTAGTCCGGCTCCTCGCCGTCGGAGTAGACCCAGCCGGGCCAGCGGGAGCGTTCGGTCACGCGGCCGATCCTGCCCGATGGCGTCGGTGGGTGGGCGGCCGGTCCCGTCAGTCGGCGCGTCGCGGCCCGGGCAGCAGCCCGTCGGCCGGCAGCTGGCCGACCAGCACCGCCATCGCCCGCTTCCAGGTGCGGACGGTGGCCTCCCGGGTGCCGTCCTGCCCGGCCAGCATGGTGAGCACCGACAGGCCGGTGAGCAGGTCGACCGTGAACTCGACCAGCGACTCGGTCCGCGGGTCGCTCACGTACGGCTCGCCCAGCGTCTCCGCGTAGAGAGCCCGCATCGAGGAGAGCAGCCGTGCCTCCTCGGGGATCAGCGCGGTCCGCAGGTCGGCGTCGGTGCGGGCGGCGACCCACAGCTCCAGCGCCGCGAAGAAGATCGGGCTGGTCAGGTCGCGCCAGATCAGGTCGACCACGGCCTGGATCCGGTCGGCGCCCTCGTCGATCAGCGCCGCGTCGTTGCGGAACCGCTCGATCCGGGCGTCGACGAGGTGCGAGACGGCCCCGACCAGGAGCTCGGCGCGGGTGGGGAAGTGGTGCTGGATCGTGCCGCGCGCCAGCCCGGTGCGCTCCTGGACCTCCGAGACCGTGGTGGCCGCCAGCCCCCGCTCGAGGAGGCAGTCCGCCGTCGAGTCGAGGATCCGGGCCCGGGTGGTCGCGCGCCGCTCCGCCTGGGTACGGCGGGGCCGGGCGCTGGGCGGTGCGGCGGGTGCCGCGGCGTGCGCGTCGTCGGGAGCCACCCGGCGACCGTACGGCGTGACGGTAACGGGGTCAACGGAGCCCGCGGAAGGGCGGGACCTTGGACCCCTTGACGACCAACTGTGGCCTACGCCACTCTAAAACCGTACGCGGTAACGGTTTGTGAGATCTGGGGGCGAGCGATGGGGCGCAGTCCGTCGATAGCGATCATCGGCAGCGGCTTCGGTGGCCTGGCCGCCGCGATCGAGCTGCGGAGGCGCGGCTACGACGACGTCGTGCTGCTGGAGAGGGCCGACGAGGTCGGCGGCGTGTGGCGCGACAACACCTACCCCGGTGCCGCCTGCGACGTCCCCTCGCCGATCTACTCCTTCTCCTTCGAGCCGAACCTCCGCTGGCCGCACCGCTTCTCCCGGCAGCCCGCGATCCTGGATTACCTGCGATCGGTGGCCGACAAGTACGACGTGCGCCGCCGCATCCGGTTCGGCGTCGAGGTCGTCGCGGCGACGTACGACGACGGCGACCGCCGCTGGCACGTCGACCTCCGGACGGCCGACGGTCACGACGAGGAGCTCGAGGTCGACGTGCTCGTCTCCGCGGTCGGCCAGCTCTCCCGGCCGGGCTTCGCCGACATCCCGGGCCGCGAGACCTTCGACGGTCCCTCCTTCCACTCCGCCGAGTGGCGCCACGACGTCGACCTGACCGGGAAGCGGGTGGCGGTGGTCGGCACCGGCGCCAGCGCGGTGCAGTTCGTCCCCGCGATCGCCCCCGAGGTCGGCTCGATGACGGTCTACCAGCGCTCCGCGCCGTACCTGCTGCTGCGCCCCGACCGCCGCTTCTCCCGCGCCCACCACCGCCTGTTCAGCGCGCTGCCCGCCGTCCAGCTGGCCGAGCGCGGCTTCTGGTTCGGGATGCTGGAGATCCTCGGCGTCGCCTGGATCTACTCCCGGCTGGTCGCCGGCGTGCTCAAGGGCTGCTCGTGGCTGCACATGCGGCACGGTGCGAAGGCCAAGCCCGGGCTGTTCGCGAAGGTCTGGCCGGACTACCCGATCGGCTGCAAGCGGGTGCTCTTCTCCGACGACTACGTGCCTGCGCTGGCCCGGCCGAACGTCGACCTGGTCACCGACCCGATCTCGCGGATCACGCCCGCCGGGGTGGTCACGGTCGACCGGGCCGGCCGCGAGACCGAGCACCCGGCCGACGTGCTGATCTGGGGGACCGGGTTCCGGGCCACCGAGTTCCTGGCCCCGATCAAGGTCACCGGGGCCGGCGGCCGCCTGCTCGACGCGGAGTGGGCCGGCGGCGCCCGCGCCTACTACGGGATGTCGGTGCCGCACTTCCCGAACCTGCACCTGATGTACGGCCCGAACACCAACACCGGCGCCGGCTCGGTCGTCTACTTCCTCGAGGCCCAGGCCCGCTACCTCGGCGACCTGGTCGACGAGGTCGTCCGTCGTGACGCCCCGCTCGCGGTCCGCCCCGACGTCGAGAGCGCCTACGACCACTGGGTCCAGGAGCGACTGTCGAGCAGCGTCTGGAGCCGCTGCACGTCCTGGTACCGCGTCGGCGGCACCGGGCGGATCACCACCAACTGGCCGCTGCTCGGCAGCCAGTACCACCACCAGGCCCGGTTCCGGCCGGGCGACTACGAAGAGGTTGCATAGATGACGACGATCCCCACGCCGTCGGGGTCGGTCGGCGAGCCGACCGGCAGGTACGACTACGACGTGCTCGTGATCGGATCCGGGTTCGGCGGCAGCGTGACCGCGCTGCGCCTGACCGAGAAGGGCTACACCGTCGGGGTGCTCGAGGCGGGGCGCCGCTGGAACGCCGACGACATCCCGAGGACCAACTGGAACCTGCGCAAGTCGATCTGGATGCCCCGCCTGGGGATGACCGGCCCGCAGCAGATCAGCGTGCTCGGCAAGTGCATGGTCTTCAGCGGCGCCGGCGTCGGCGGTGGCTCCCTCATCTACGGCAACACGCTCTACGAGCCGCTGCCGGAGTTCTACACCGACAAGGCCTGGGCCCACATCACCGACTGGCGCTCCGAGCTCGCGCCGTTCTACGACCAGGCCAAGCGGATGCTCGGCGTCGAGACCAACCCGCGGATCGGCCCGAAGGACGAGGTGCTGCTCGACATCGCCCGCGACCTCGGCAAGGAGGGCACCTTCCATCGCACCGACGTGGGCGTCTTCTTCAACGAGGGCCGCGAGGGCGAGGAGGTCGACGACCCGTACTTCGGTGGCGCCGGGCCGCGCCGCCGCGGCTGCATCCACTGCGCCGAGTGCATGACCCAGTGCAGGCACAACGCGAAGAACACCACGACGACGAACTACCTCTACCTGGCCGAGAAGAACGGCGCGCAGGTGCACGAGCTGACCAAGGTCACCTCGGTCGCCCCGGACGGCCACGGCGGCTACCGGGTCGAGACCCAGCGCCCGGGTGCGGTGCTCCGCAAGCGCGAGCGCACCTTCACCGCGCGCCAGGTGGTCTTCGCCGCCGCCGCGCTGGGCACGCAGAAGCTGCTGCACCAGCTCCGCGACGACGGCACCCTCGGCGACCTCAGCCCGCACCTGGGCCACCTGACCCGCAGCAACTCCGAGGCGATCCTCGGCGTCGCCGCGAAGGACCGTGACGACTTCGCCCAGGGCGTCGCGATCTCCTCCTCGATCCACCCCGAGGACCAGACCCACGTCGAGGTGGTCGGCTACGGCAAGGGGCAGAACGCGATGTTCGCCCAGCTCGCGCCGATGATCGACGGCGGCGCCTTCCGGTTCCTGCGGCTCCTGCTGTTCATGCTGCTGCACCCGGCCCGCACCGTCCGCACCTACAACCTGCGCCGGGCCTCGGAGCGGTCGGTGATCCTGCTGGTGATGCAGTCGCTGGACAACTCGCTCACCTCGTTCCGCAAGGGCAAGCGACTGCTCACCAAGCCCGGCGACGGCGAGCCCAACCCGGACTGGATCCCGCTGGCCCACGACGTGGCGCGGCGCTGGGAGAAGAAGGTGGACGGGGTCGCGGCCGCCGTGGTCACCGACGCCTTCAACATCCCCGCCACCGCCCACTACATCGGCGGGTGCACGATCGGCGACGGCCCGGAGACCGGCGTCGTCGACGGCTACCAGCGGATCTACGGCTACCCCGGCCTGCACGTGGCCGACGGCAGCGCGATCACCGCCAACCTCGGCGTCAACCCGTCGCTGACCATCACCGCGCAGGCGGAGCGGGCGATGGCGTTCTGGCCGAACAAGGGCGAGGAGGACCCGCGCCCGGCGCTGGGGGAGGCCTACCAGCGGATCGCGCCGGTCGCCCCGGCCGCCCCCGCCGTCCCGGGCGCCGCCCCGGGCGCGCTGCGGCTGCCGATCACGCCCGTCTGAGGGCAGGATGGGCTGACATGACCACCGATCCGACCCCCGTCGGCGCCGAGACAGGTACGACGCCCGCCGCCGCCCTGGCCGCGCTGGAGCCCGCCTGCACGACCGAGCAGGCGTTCGCGCTCTTCGACGCGCTGCCGGGGGTCGGGGCCGGCGAGCTCCGCGGACGGTGGCACGGCAGGGAGCTGGCCACCGGCCACCCGATGGACGGGCTGCTGGACGCCACCGGCTGGTACGGCAAGCGGTTCGACGACGACGACGCGGTGCACCCGCTGCTCTTCCGGACCGGGCGCGGCGCCCACGGGAAGATCGTCTCGGTCGACCCGCGCTGGGCGCCGATGGGCATCGCCGGCCGGGTCGCGCCGGGGACGCTCGCGCGCGGGCGGTTCGCGATCGACCTGCTCGCACCGGTGCTGCGCACCCGGAAGCCGCGCGCCCGGCTGCGCCAGGTGCACCACCGGGGTGTGGACACCACGGCGATGGTCTACGACCACCTGCCCATCATCGACACCTTCCGCCGGGTCGACGCCGACACCGTGCTCGGGGTGATGGACCTGCGCGCCCACCCGGCGCCGTACTTCTTCGTGCTCGAACGGGACTGATCGGCGGCGGCGACCTGCGCCGCGACCTGCGCGTTCTCGACCGGATTGCGCCCGGGACCGGGTGGCGCTGGTAACATCGGATGACGCCGCGGGCTGTTCCCCAGTTCTGACTGAAACAGTCGGCACCGCACGAGAGCGGCAGCGGCGGCACCGATCAGGATCGTTGATCCAACGCGCAGGGGCGCGCGACGACGACGTCGTCGCAGCGTCCGGGCGATCCAGGAAGGACATCTGTGGCTCGAGGAAGCCAGCGAGGCTCGTCGCAGCAGCGACGCGGTCGCGGAAACGCGGGACAGAAGCACCGGAACGAAGAGGGGATCATCCCCGTCCTCGCCCGCGTCGTACGCGAGGTGGAGGCTGCCGTCCAGCGGCGCTCGACGGTGATCTCGGTCCGCACCAAGTTCCAGGTGATCGCGCTCCTGGTCCGCGAGGAGCGGGCCCGGGTGAAGGCCGACGAGACGCTGTCGGACTCCCGCCGCGCCGAGGAGCTCAAGCGGCTCGACGGCATCGCCACCATCCTGGCCCAGACCGCCGCCCGGGACTCGACGCTGTTCACGCTGCTCGACCCGGACGCCGAGATCTCCGACGACGCCCGCGACCTGCGGCGCGAGCTGCTGGCCAAGGCCGGCATCGAGGTCGAGGAGGAGGAGCCCGAGCCGACCCCGGACGTCGCCGCGCTGGCGCTCGCCGAGCGCCGCGTGCTCCCGCAGTCGGTCGCCGCCAGCCAGCTGGCCAACCCGTTCCTGGTCCCCGACTTCGCCGGCGCCCAGGCGCCCGTCCGCCCGCAGCGCCTGGCCGGCTGGGAGCTGCTGGAGCCGCTGTTCCGCTCCTTCGAGCGCGCCCCCGAGGGTGCGGCCGCCGTGATGGAGCTGCCCGAGCCGACCAGCCTGCGCACCCCGGCCGGTCGCGAGATGATGCACCACCAGGCGCAGGTCGTGCAGTCGGCCGCCGAGGGGCACCGCACCTTCCTGCTGGCCGACGAGCCCGGCCTGGGCAAGACCGCGCAGGCGCTGCTGGCCGCCGAGGCCGCCGGGGCGTTCCCGCTGCTGGTCGCCGTGCCCAACGTGGTCAAGACCAACTGGGCCCGCGAGGTCGCGCTGTGGACGCCGAACCGGACCGCGACCGTGGTCCACGGTGACGGCGAGGACGTCAACGGCTTCGCCGACGTGTTCGTGGTCAACTACGAGATCCTCGACCGCCACATCGGCTGGCTGGGCAAGCACGGCTTCCGCGGGATGATCGTGGACGAGGCCCACTACATCAAGAACAAGACCTCGCAGCGCTCCCAGCACGTGCTGGAGATCGCGGACCGGATCCGCGCCCGCACGGCGCGGCCGCTGATGATGGCGCTGACCGGTACCCCGCTGATCAACGACATCGAGGACTTCCGGGCGATCTGGCAGTTCCTCGGCTGGATCGACGAGAAGGTCCCGCTCGGCCCGCTGATGAAGGCGCTGGAGGAGACCGGCCTGACTCCGGCCGACCCGTCCTTCTACCCGGCCGCGCGCCGGATCGTGGTCGACCAGGGCATCGTGCGCCGCCGCAAGATCGACGTCGCCTCCGACATCCCCGCCCGCCGCGTGGCCGACCTGCCGGTCGAGCTCGAGGGCGAGGCCGGCCGCTCCATCCGCAAGGCCGAGGCCGAGCTGGCTCGCCGGATGGTCGAGCGGTACGACACCGCGCTGGCCACCCGCCGCCAGGGCGCCGTCGTCGAGGGCATCGACCACGACCTGGTCCGCCAGGTGGCCACCTGGGAGCGCGAGGACAACGCCACCAAGACCGGCGAGAACGTCTTCGGGATGCTGCGCCGGATCGGCCAGGCCAAGGCCGGGCTGGCCGCGGACTACACCGCGCAGCTGGCCCGCAACGTCGGCAAGGTCGTCTTCTTCGCCAAGCACATCGACGTCATGGACGCCGCCGAGGAGGTCTTCGCCCAGCGCGGGATCCAGTACTCCTCGATCCGCGGCGACCAGTCCTCGACGGTGCGCCAGAAGCAGATCGACTCGTTCGTCAAGGACCCCGAGGTCGCCGTCGCGGTCTGCTCGCTGACCGCCGCCGGTGTCGGCCTCAACCTGCAGGTCGCCTCCAACCTGGTGCTCGCCGAGCTGTCCTGGACCGACGCCGAGCAGACCCAGGCGATCGACCGGGTGCACCGGATCGGCCAGACCGAGCCGGTCACGGCGTGGCGGGTCATCGCGACCCAGACGCTGGACACCCGGATCGCCGAGCTCATCGACCGCAAGGCCGGGCTGGCGGCGCGGGCGCTGGACGGTGCCGGGGAGACGGTGGAGACTTCGATCGACGTCCAGACCGAGGCGCTGGTCGCCCTGCTCACCGACGCCCTGGGGCGCCGCACCCGCTGATCCCCACCCGCCTCCTCACCCGCCCGGGAAGGTCGTGCCGATGGTCTCGCTCGCGGTGGCCGGGGGCACCGGCCTCGTCGGCCGGATGGTGGTGGCGGAGGCCGGGCGCCGCGGCCACGACGTGCGCGTCCTGGCGCGGTCGACCGGCGTCGACCTGACCACCGGCGAGGGCCTCGACGAGGCGCTCGCCGGGGTCGAGAGGGTCGTCGACGTCACCAACCTGACGACGCTGCGGGCCAAGCCCGCGGTCGCGTTCTTCGAGGCGGCCACCACCCACCTGGTCGGCGCCGCCGAGCGTGCCGGGGTGGGCCACGTGGTCGCGCTCTCGGTCGTCGGCTGCGACCGCGTCGACCTCGGGTACTACGTCGGCAAGCGCGCCCAGGAGGCGGCCCTGGCCGCCGGCCCGCTCCCGTGGACGGTCCTGCGCTCCACCCAGTTCCACGAGTTCGCCAACCTCGCCATCGACCACCCGGTCGCCGGCACCGTGGTCACGCAGCAGATGCGCTGCCGGCCGATCGCCGCCGCCGAGGTGGCGGCCCGCCTGCTCGACGTCGCCGAGGGGGCGGCCGCCGGCCGGCTGCCCGACCTCGGCGGCCCGGAGGAGCAGCGGATGGACCACCTGGTGCGCCGCGTCATGGAGGCTCGGGGGATCAAGCGCCGGGTGGTGGCGATCCCGATGCTCGGCCGGATGGGCAAGCAGGTCGCCGCGGGCGGGCTGCTGCCGACCGACCCCTCGGGCGACCTGCTCGGCGGCGGGGCCGGCGCGCCGTCCTACGGGACCGAGACGTTCGACGCCTGGCTCACCCGCACCTACCCGCGAACCGGGGCTTAGGGCAGCCCGAACCGGGGCTTAGGGCAGCCCGAACCGGGGCTTGGGGCAGCGCGAACAGGGGCTTGGGGCAGCGCGAACAGGGGCTCAGGCCGCCGGCCGGCGCGAGTCGGCAGAAACTTTCTGCCGACTCGCGCCTGTCGACTGATTGAAGTTTGTGCCGACTCGCGCCGTCAGTGGTCGGTGAAGGCGACGCGGAGGCCGAGCGCGACGAGTACGACGCCGGTCAGCCGCTCGACCGTGAGCCGGACGCGGTCCCGCGCCATCCACCGGCCCAGGCCTCCGACGGCGAGCGAGAAGGTCCGCCACCACAGCACCGCCATCGCCAGGAACGACCCGGCGAGGACGGCCGTGGTGGCGAGCGGCGGCTCGCCGGGGGAGACGAACTGGGGGATCAGGGTGAGGAAGATCAGCGCGATCTTCGGGTTCAGCAGGTTGCTGAGCAGCCCCTGCCGGAACGCGGCGCGGCGGTCCAGCACCGCGGCGGGGGCGACGTCGGTCGTCAGCGGCGGCTCGACCTGCCCGGGCCGCGCCTGCCAGAGCGCGCGTGCGCCGAGGTAGACCAGGTACGCGGCGCCGGCGAGCTTGACGACGGTGAACGCCGTGGCGGACGCCGCGAGCACGGCCGCGAGCCCGAGCGCCGACGCGGCGGCATACCCGGCGATCCCGGTGCAGCACCCGAGCCCGGTCCACCACGCGGCGGAGGCGCCGCCGCGGATGCCGTTGCGCAGCACCAGCGCCATGTCGGGGCCGGGGGTCAGCGTGAGCAGCCCGGTGACGAGGAGGAAGGCGAGGTACTGCTCCGGCACGGGTCCACGCTAGCCAACGGCCCGCGTGCACCCGTGCCGGGTCGGTGCCGGGGTCAGGAGGCGGCGTACCCGCCGTCGACCAGGTGGTAGCTGCCGGTGATGAAGGAGGCGGCGTCCGAGGCGAGGAACGCGACCAGGGCGGCGACCTCCTCCGAGGTGCCCAGGCGGGCGGTGGCGTGCTGGCCCGCGAGGAAGTCCTGCGTCTCCTGGTCGAGGTTGGCGCGCAGCAGCGGGGTGCCGATGAAGCCGGGGCCGACCGCGGTCACGCGGACGCCGGCGGCGCTGTGCTCGAGCGCGGCGTTCTTGGTCAGGCCCAGCAGCCCGTGCTTCGCGGTCACGTACGCCGAGGAGCCGGCGATGCCGACCGACCCGAGGACGGAGGCGATGTTGACGATCGAGCCGCCGCCGTGGGCGGTCATGGCCGGGATCTGGGCGCGCATGCCGTAGAAGACCCCGTTGAGGTTGACGTCCATGACCTGCTGCCAGCTGTCGAGGGGGTACTCGCCGACGGGCGCGTTGGCGCCGCCGATGCCGGCGTTGTTGACCGCGATCCGGAGCGGTGCGAGCTCCTCGGCCGCGGCGACCATCGCGTCGGCGACGGCGGGGTCGGCGACGTCGCCCGCGAAGGGCGCGGCGGTGCCGCCGGCGGCGGTGATCTCCTTGGCGACCCGCTCGGCCGCGGCGGGGTCGATGTCGGCGACCAGGACGGACGCGCCGTTGGCTGCCAGGAGGAGGGCGATCGCCTCGCCGATGCCCGATCCACCGCCGGTGACGATGGCGGAGCGTCCTGCGACGTCGTAGGTGGCCATGGTGGTACTCCTTCTCGGCGCATCCTCGCGCCGGTATCTAGGCGACAGGTGTCGGTTACTGAGTGTAACCGACACGTGACGGATAAGATTCCCGGTGAGAGGAGATCGTCCATGGACCCACGCCAGCGCCGCAGTCGGGACCGGCTGCACCGCGCCGTCCTCGAGCTCGCCGCGAGCCGGCCCGTCGACGAGGTGACGATGACCGCGATCGCCGAGGCGGCCGGGGTGCACCGCTCGACCGTGCACGACCACGCCGACTCGCCCGGAGAGCTGGTGCGCGCCGCGCTGTCGGCCGAGCTGGACGTCCTGCGCGCCGGGTTGCCGGAGCCGGGCGCCATCCCTGAGGAGGTGGCCCGGGCGGTCACGGAGATCACCCGTGGCGTCGTCGACCACGTGCTGCGGCACCGCGCGATCTACCGCGTCGGCCTGGGCGACGGGGCCCCGGGCTACGGACTCCCGGGCATGCTCTCGCGCCACTTCCGGGAGAGCGGGCGGATCCTGCGCGAGGTCTCCGGCGTGGACATCGAGGTGGACGTCGCCGGCCATCCCCACGCTGCCGTCGCCGCGTCGGCCGCGCGCTTCATCGCCGACGGCACGGTCGGACTGCTGGCCGAGTGGATCGCCACGGACTCCACCCGCGCGGAGGACTTCCTCGACGTCTACGGCGCGCTGCTCCCCGACTGGTGGCCGCGCCTCGCCACGGTCGAGGGTTCGGCTCCGGAAGGTGGGGCGGTCTCCTAGCGACCTGCGCTTGAAATCCGCACCCTGAGTCGCACCCCGAGCACGCACCTCGCCGCGTTGGCAGAGCTTGAGGTACGCCCGGTGGCCCAGCGCTCCGCCGCCTTGCGATGCACGCACTCGGAGCACGACTGAGGGCACGGATTTCGCGCGCAGGTCACTAGGCTGGCGCCGTGCGCCTCCCGGCCCTCGCCGCCTACGTGCGGACCCCTCGCGAGCTGCGGTCGGTGTGGCTGCTGAAGCCCTTCGAGCTGCGCGACGAGGCGAGCCTGCGGACGCTGCGCCGCCAGGTCGGCGGCGGCGGGGAGGGCGCCCACATCGAGGTCGTGCCCGAGGGACGCACCGAACCGTCGGGCGCGGTGCTGTGGTTCCACGGCGGCGGCTACGTGGTCGGCAGCGGCTACGCCCACACCGACCACGTCACCGACCTCGCCCACGACCTCGGCGCGGTCGCGGTGGCGGTGGACTACCGGCTGGCGCCCGAGCACCCGTTCCCCGCCGCCCTCGAGGACGGGTACGCCGTCCTGGCCGACGTCGTCCGCCGGGCCGACGAGCTGGGTGTCGACCCCGACCGGATCGCGGTCGCCGGCGCCAGCGCGGGCGGCGGCCTCGCCGCGGCGCTGTGCCAGCTGGTGCGCGACCGGGGGGAGTACCGGATCCGCTTCCAGGCGCTGCGCTACCCGATGCTCGACGACCGCACCGAGCCGGCCACCCGGCGTCACTTCGTGTGGACGCCGCGGTCGAACCGCACCGCGTGGGACTACTACCTCGGCGGGTCGCGGGCGGCGGACGGCACCCCGCCGCCGTACGCGGTGCCGTCCCGTGCGAGCGACCTCGCCGGCCTGCCTCCCGCGTGGATCGGGATCGGCGACGCCGACCTCTTCCTGGAGGAGTCCCGCGCCTACGCCGAGCGCCTGTCGGCCGCCGGCGTGCCGGTCGATCTCACCGTGGTCCCCGGCATGTACCACGGCGCCGACGGCGTGCGTCCCGGCGCGCCGTCGGTGGTGGAGTTCCTGGCCGCCGAGCGGGAGGCGCTCCGGCGCGCGCTCGCCCCGCTCACGGAGGAGTGAGCGACCCCTTCCGGGCCAGGGTCACCGCGAAGTCGCCCGCCGCGTCGGTCCACTGCTCGGCCACGTCCAAGCCGACCGCGCCGAGCTCGCCCGCGATCCGCTCGCGGGTGAACTTGGTCGAGATCTCGATCCTGATCTCCTCCCCGGCGGCCAGGTCGAGGTCGAGGTCCGCGCCGGGGATCCGGACCCGCTGCGGCACCTCCGAGCGCAGCCGCAGGTCCATCCGCTGCAGCCGCGGGTCCCAGAACGGCACGTAGCCGAACGCGTCGGCGTCGAAGTCGGCGCCGAGCTCCCGGTTCAGCACCGCCAGGCCGTTCTTCACGAACGCCTCGGTGACGCCCTCGGCGTCGTCGTAGGCCGCGATCAGGCGGTCGGCCTCCTTGACGAGGTCGGTGCCGAGCAGCAGCCAGTCGCCCTCGCCCATCGAGTCGCTCAGCGCCCCGAGGAAGGCGGCGCGCTCCTCGACGTACAGGTTGCCGATCGTGCCGCCCAGGAACGCCACCAGCTTGTGCTCGTAGCGCGCGAGGTGGCCCAGGTGCAGCGTGAAGTCGCCGACCACCGCCTCCACCTCGATCGCCGGGTGGCGCCGCGCGATCTGCGCCGCCGCCTCCCGCATCACCCCCTCGGAGACGTCCACCGGGACGAACCGCGCCAGGTGCCCCGCCTCCTCGAAGGCCTCCAGCAGCAGCCGGGTCTTGTCGCTGGTCCCGCTGCCGAGCTCGACCACGGTGGTGGCGTCGCACGACTTCGCGATCGACGCCGCGAACGTGGCGAGGATGGACCGCTCGGCCTCGGTCGGGTAGTACTCCTCGAGGCGGGTGATCCGGTCGAAGAGCAGCGACCCGGCGTCGTCGTAGAGCCACTTCGGGGGCAGCGACCGCGGCACCGAGCCGAGCCCGCGGCGCACGTCGGCGACCAGCGCGGCGGCGGCCCAGTCGGGCTCGAGCAGCACCGAGACGTGCGGGGCGTTCACGAGCCCGCCCCGTCCGCCAGCCGCACCCCGCTCAGCGCCCACCGGGCGCCGGGCGGGAAGAAGTTCCGGTACGACGCCCGGGCGTGGCCCGCCGGGGTGAGCGCGCAGCCGCCGCGGAGCACCATCTGGCCGGACATGAACTTCCCGTTGTACTCGCCGATCGCGCCGGCGGCCGCGTGGAAGCCCGGGTAGGGCAGGTAGGCCGACCCGGTCCACTCCCAGCAGTCGCCGAACATCTGCCGCAGGCCGCCGTGGGCGGCCGGCGCCGCCTCGGGGTGGAAGCTGGTCTGGTTGGCGAGGTTGTTCCCGGGACCGGACCGCGCTCCGGGCCCGTCCACCGTGCGCGCCGCGTGCTCCCACTCCGCCTCCGTCGGCAACCGCTTGCCGGCCCAGGTGGCGTAGGCGTCCGCCTCGTAGTGGCTGACGTGGCTGACCGGCAGCCCCGGGTCGACCGGGAACGTGCCGTGCAGCGTGTGCTCGAACCAGACCCCGTCGAGCTCCGTCCAGTAGAACGGCGCCGCCCAGCCCTCGGTGGTCACCTTCGCCCAGCCGTCGGAGAGCCACAGGTCGTGGCGCCGGTAGCCGCCGTCGGCCATGAACTCGAGCCACTCACCGTTGGTGACCAGCCGGTCCGCCAGCCGGTACGGCGCCAGCCACTGCTGGTGCAGCGGCAGCTCGTTGTCGAAGCAGAACCCGCCGCCCTCGCTGCCGATCTCGACCAGGCCGCCGTCGAACCCGACCCAGCCGAGCCGGTCGGGCTCGGAGACGGCGGTCGGCCGCCCGGCGTACACCGGCTGCAGCGGGTTGCGGGAGAGCACGTGCTTGATGTCCATCAGCAGCAGCTCCTGGTGCTGCTGCTCGTGGTGGAAGCCGAGCTCGATGGTGCCGGCGAGCTTGGTCAGGGTGCCCTCGTCGAGGCCGGTGATCAGCTGGCGCATCCGGTCGTCGACGTTGCCGCGGTAGACGCCGACGTCGTGCGCGCCCGGCCGGCTGATCACCCCGCGCTCGGGTCGCGAGTAGCGGGGGCCGACGGCCTCGTAGTAGCTGTTGAAGAGGAACCAGTACTGGTCCTGGAAGGGCGCGAAGTCGCGCTCGTTCTCGGCGAGCACGAACGTCTCGAAGAACCACGTCACGTGGGCGCGGTGCCACTTGGTGGGGGAGACGTCCGGCATCGACTGGACCGTCTGGTCCTCGGGCGAGAGCGGCCGGGCCAGCGTCTCGGTGTGGGCGCGGACCGTGTCGTAGCGGTCCAGCAGCGCGGTCGGGTCCCAGTCCGGGCCGGGCGCGGGAGCAGTGGTGGGGACGTGCGACTCGTTCGGCATGGTGAACCTCGTTGGTCGGGCGATCGCGTCCCCACCAACGTAGACCGCGCCGCCGACAGCGGCCCCGTGCGCGAACGGCTCAGCGCCGCTTCTTCAGCACCTCGTAACCGATCGTGAACTCCGCGCCGTCGTCGCGCGGCCTGCCGCCGCACGCCCACGTGGTGTCGCGGTCGCAGCGGTAGCGGGCGGAGGTGTTGACGGCCGTGACCACCACCGTCGAGACCTTCGCCGGGTCGAAGCCGACGACGGTGCGGGCGGTGCGGTCGGTCAGCACCGTCCGTCGCTGGGTGCCGTCGACGCGGCGCACGGTGATCGCGACCGCGCTGCGACGCGGGGCGTCCGCGGTCAGCGCCAGCCGCCAGCCCGCGGTGCGGGCCTTGGCCCTGCGGCCCTTCGCGTTCGGGGGTCGCAGCGCGACGTGGCGTGCGGCGAGGTGGTCGACGGTGAGGTGCCGGGTGCCGGTCTGGCCGAGCTCATCGGGGTGGGCCCGCTTGCGCACCCGCGCCGGCGGCCAGTGCTTCCCCTCGTCGTAGGCGCGGGCCGGGTCGAGGTTCGCGACGGCGTACGACGTCAGCACCCTGCGCAGGGCATCCGGCTCACCCACGCGGCGCTCGAGCACGGTCCGCAGCGCCCTGATCGACGAGAGCCCGGGCGCCCCGGCCGTCGAGTCGGCCTGGCGCCACACGGCCCGCACCACGTTCTCCCCGTAGCGCTGGGTGACGAACGTCCAGAACGGCCAGCTGCCGTACTGGGCCCACCCGGTGTTGGAGTAGGTGTCCAGCGGGACGCCGGGCAGCCGCACGTTGCCGTAGGGCAGGTAGCGGCGGTTGTCGTTGGCGTCGTCGGCGAAGCTCTCCTCCACCCAGGACGCGGTGGTCTCCATCAGCCACGGGTCCTCGCGGAAGTCGTAGCCGAACTGGATGGCGTGGAAGAACTCGTGGGCGGCGGTGACGCGCAGCGAGACCGTGGGCTTGGCGCCGTACTGGTCGCGGGCGAAGTCGTCGTCGAGCACGCAGTAGCCCGACGCGGCCTCGCGCTCGCCCTTCACCCGGCGCTCGGGCGTGCAGTAGCCGAACAGGCCGCGGGCGCCGAGGTCGGTGAGGTAGACGTCGAAGCGCTTGTCGCCGCCGCGGCGGCCGTCGGCGGGCGGCGGGCGGAAGCCGAGGGTGTCCACCTCGTGCCGCCAGACCCGGTTCAGCACCGTGAGCGTGCGGCGGACCCAGCGCTCGCCGTCGGGCGCGTCGGCACCCTTGGTGACGTAGTGGACGCAGATCCGCTTGCCGCAGCGCCTGGAGGCCTTGGTGCGGTAGCCCTCCCCGCCGGGGTCGGCGTTGCCGTCGGTGGGCCGGGCGAGCAGCATCTCGGCGCGGGCGCGGGCGAAGAAGGTCAGCTCCGGCCGGGCGACGAAGACGTCGCGCAGCTGGAGCGTGAAGTCCCGCTCGTGGCTGAGCGCCGTCCCGCCGCCCTGCTCCTGCACGCCGCCCTGCCCGCCGCCCTGCCCGCCGCCCTGCCCGCCGCTCTGCCCGTCGCCGGCCGCTCCCGCGGGCGTCGGCGAGAGTGCCGTGACCGCGGCCGCCAGGCACAGCGCGGCGCACCACAGGGCGGTGCTGCGTGCCAGGCGCGAGGGCATGCGGTACTCCAGGGTCCGGGGAAGGTGACCGGAGCCGAGTACAGCAGGCGCGGCGGCGCGACTGTGGGACCGCAACGCCGGGCGGCACGCATCGTTACCGGCCCTGTTGCCCGCCCCGGTCACCGCCGCTCGGGCAGGATGACGCCGTGACCGGCCCGCTGCTACCGACCGATCCGTCCGCGGACGAGATGCGCCGCGCCGCGCTGCGCCGGATGCGGACCCTGGCGGTGGGGCTGCTGCTGCTCGCCGCCGCCGTCTACGTGCTGACGCTCGACGAGACCGGGTTCCTCGGCTTCGTCAACGCCGGCGCCGAGGCCTCGATGGTCGGCGCGATCGCCGACTGGTTCGCGGTCTCCGCGCTGTTCAAGCACCCGCTCGGCCTGCCGATCCCGCACACCGCGCTGATCCCCAAGCGCAAGGACGACCTCGGCAAGGGGCTCGAGCAGTTCGTGGGGGAGAACTTCCTGCACGCCGACATCGTCCGCGACCGCGTCCTCGGGGTCGGCGTCTCGCGCCGGGTCGCGGACTGGCTGGCGGTGCCGGCGAACGCCGAGCGGCTCGTCGACGAGGCCGCCGACCTCGTCGCGATCGGGCTGTCGAAGGTGCGTGAGGAGCACGTCGAGGCGCTGGTCACCGAGGCGCTGGTGCCGCGCTTCCGGGAGGAGCAGGTGGCCCCGCTGCTGGGCGGGCTGCTGGGCGAGGCGCTCGCCGACGACCTGCACCACGGGCTGGTCGACCTGGCCCTGGACGAGATGCACGACTGGCTGGTCACCCACCCCGACACGGTGCACGAGGTGCTGGGCGAGCGGGCGCCGTGGTGGGCGCCGGAGCGGCTCAACGAGATCGTCATCGACCGGCTGCACCTGGAGATGCTGCGCTGGCTGGCCGAGATCCGGGCCAACCCCTCGCACCGGGCCCGGCTCGCGCTGGACTCGCTGCTCAAGCAGCTCGCCGACGACCTGCAGCACGACCCGTCCACGCAGGAGCGGGCCGAGCGGCTCAAGGAGCGGGTGCTCGACCACCCCGCGGTGATCGCCACCGCGATCACGCTGTGGAACGCGCTGCGCCGCGCGCTGCAGTCCTCGCTGGCCGACCCCGACGGGGCGGTACGACGCCGCGCGCTCGTCGAGGTGGCGGCGCTCGCCGACCGGCTCGACGCCGATGCGGCCCTGCGCGAGCGGCTGGACCGCACCGCGGCGGACTTCGCGGTGTTCGCGGTGGAGCGCTACGGAGCCGAGGTGACGGCGGTGATCACGCACACCATCGAGCGCTGGGACGGCAAGGAGGCGGCGCGGCGGATCGAGCTGCACGTGGGCCGGGACCTGCAGTTCATCCGGATCAACGGGACGATCGTGGGTGGCCTGGTCGGGGTCTTGATCCACGCCACCACGCTGGTGGTTCACTGATCCCTGTGTTCAAGCGTCGCAAGTCCCAGGAGGAGCCGGCGGGGGAGACCCCGGCCGCCGAGGTCGTGATGGACGTCCCGATCCGCGAGGAGATGATCCGGCTCGGTCAGTTCCTCAAGCTGGCCAGCCTCGTCGAGGACGGGGCGCAGGCCAAGGAGGTCATCGCCGGCGGTGCGGTGACCGTCAACGGCGAGGTCGACGCCCGCCGCGGCCGCCAGCTGCACGTCGGCGACGTCGTCCGGTTCGGCGGCCAGGCCGCGCGGGTCGTCGACGAGTCGACGTACGAGGACGACCTGCCCTGGTGAGGGCGGGCCGGCCCCGGTGTCGGTCGAGGGTCGGGCTCAGCTGACGCCGAGCAGGTCCACCACGAAGATCAGCGTCTCGCCGGGCTTGATCACGCCGCCCGCACCGCGGTCGCCGTAGCCCAGGTGCGGCGGGATGACGAGCTGGCGGCGGCCGCCGACCTTCATCCCCTGGACGCCCTGGTCCCAGCCGGCGATGACCATGCCGACGCCGAGCCGGAACTGGAGCGGGGCGCCGCGGTTGTAGGAGGCGTCGAACTCCTCACCGCTGCTGTGGGCGACGCCCACGTAGTGCACGCTGACGGTCGAGCCCGCGGCGGCCTCGGGGCCGTCGCCGACGGTGATGTCGGTGACCACCAGGTCGGTGGGCGGGGTCGGGTCGACGAAGTCGATCTCAGGCTTCTCCATGCCGACCACCCTACGCGTCGGGGGCTCGGTGGCCCGGGCCGCGGGGGCTCAGCCCGGATGGTCAGCTCTGGTGCACGTACTGGTCGAGCTGGTCGCGCTCGAACTGCAGTTCGTCGATCTTGTGCTTGACCAGGTCGCCGATGCTGACGATGCCGACCAGCTGCCCCTCGTCGACCACCGGCAGGTGCCGCACCCGCTTCTCGGTCATCGCGTGCATGACCTCGTCGAGGGAGTCGGCGGGCGAGCAGGTGCGGACCACGTCGGTCATGATCGCGCCGACGGTGTTGTTGATGACCGTGCCGTCGTGGTGCAGGTGCCGGACCACGTCCCGCTCGCTGACGATGCCGTCGAGGCTGGTGCCGTCGGCGCTCACCACCAGGGCGCCGATGTTGCGCTCGGCGAGGGTCGCGATCAGCTCGCGAACGCCGGCGGCAGGGGTGATGGTGACGACCTCGTGGATCGCCTTCGCCTGGAGCACGTCGCGGATGTGCATGTGATCCACGTTACCGGCCGCCGTGGCCCGCGACCAGAGGCGTTCTGCGCGCCCCCGGCTGGTCCAGACCGGGTGCTCAGGCCTCGGGGCCGGTGGTCTCCGGTTGCTGGCGCTGCGCCCGGCGCGAGCGCAGGTCGGAGACGGAGCCCGGGCCCTGGGAGGGCCAGTCGGGGTCGGTGCCGTCGTCGGTGACGCTGCCCAGGAAGGAGAGCGCGGCGTCGTGGAGGTGGCCGTTGGTGGCGACCGCGTTGCCGCCCCAGGGGCCGTCGCGGCCGTCCAGCGAGGTGAACCGGCCGCCGGCCTCGCGGACGATGATGTCGAGCGCGGCCATGTCGTAGACCTCGAGCTCGGGCTCGGCGGCCATGTCGACCGCGCCCTCCGCGAGGAGCATGTAGGACCAGAAGTCGCCGTAGGCGCGGGTGCGCCACACCCGGCGCATCAGCGCCAGGAAGTCGTCGGCCATGCCGCGCTCCTCCCACCCGCTCAGGGAGGAGTAGGAGAGCGAGGCGTCCTCGAGGCGGCGTACGTCGGAGACCTGGCAGCGCGTCGCCTTCATCAGCGACTTGCCGGTCCAGGCGCCGCCGTCCTTGACCGCCCACCAGCGGCGCTGCAGCTGGGGCGCGGAGACCACGCCCAGCACGACCTCCTCGTCGACGGCCAGCGCGATCAGCGTGGCCCAGACCGGGACGCCGCGGACGAAGTTCTTGGTGCCGTCGATCGGGTCGACGATCCAGCGGCGCTGCGAGTGGCCCGTGGTGCCCTGCTCCTCGCCGGTGACCGCGTCGCGGCTGCGCGCGCGGGAGAGGGTGCGGCGGATCGACTCCTCGACGCCCCGGTCGGCGTCGGTGACCGGGGTCAGGTCCGGCTTGCTCATCACGTGCAGGTCCAGGGCCCGGAACCGGGTCTGGGTCAACGAGTCCGCGTCGTCGGCGAGCAGGTGGGCGAGCCGGAGGTCGTCGGTGTAGTCGGGGGCGGTCACGGCGCTCACCCTAGTTGGTGGACGCGGCGACGGTCGGGGCTGGTGCAGACTTCCACCATGGAGATCAACGGGGTGCCGCTGCACCCGCTCGTCGTCCATGCCGCGGTGGTGTTCACGCCGCTCGCCGCGCTGGTCGGGATCGGGTACGCCGTGCCGGGCTGGCGCGACCGGCTGCGCTGGCCGCTGGTGGTGCTGGTCGTGATCGCCGCGGTCGCCGTCTGGGTCGCGTACCTCTCCGGCCAGACCCTGCGCACCGACCGCTTCTCGACCGCGACCGGCGAGTTCGCGGACCGCCTCGACACCCACCAGACCTGGGGCACCCGCCTGCGCGGCGGCGCCACCGCCTTCGCGGCGCTGGCCCTGATCACCGTCTGGCTGCACGACCGCTCCGGCCCCGCCCGCGTCGCCCTGGTCGCCGCGACCGCCCTCGCCGCGCTGCTCACCCTGGTGCTGGTGGTCCTCACCGGCGACGCCGGCGCCCGCGCCACCTGGGCCCCCTAGCCCCGGTTCGCGCTAGTAGTCGGTGACCGACCGGGCGGCCAGGAGGCGGCGGAAGGAGGCGACGCGCTCGGCGTCGGCCTCGCCGGCCTCGACCGCCTCGTCGAGGCCGCACTCCGGCTCCTCCTCGCCGTGGGTGCAGCCGCGCGGGCAGTCCTCCGTGACCTCGTCCAGGTCCGGGAACGCCTCGATCAGGTGCTCCGGCTGCACGTGCGCCAGCCCGAAGGAGCGGATGCCGGGGGTGTCGATGATCCAGCCCGCCTCGTCGGGCAGCGGCAGCATCACCGCCGAGGTCGAGGTGTGCCGCCCGCGGCCGGTGACCGCGTTGACGTGCCCGGTCTCCCGGTCCGCGTCCGGCACCAGCGCGTTGACCAGCGTCGACTTCCCGACGCCGCTGTGGCCGACCAGCACGCTCGTCTGCCCCTGGAGCCGCTCCCGGATCCCCTCCAGGCCGACGATCTCCCGGTCCGGGCCGCGGTGCGTGACCACCCACGGCACCCCGAGGGACCGGTACGTCGACAGCAGCTCGTCCGGCGACGTCAGGTCCGCCTTGGTCAGCACCAGCAGCGGCGCCAGCCCGGCGTCGTACGCGGCGACGAGGGCGCGGTCGATCAGCCGGGGCCGCGGCTCGGGGTCGGTGAGCGCGGTGACCACGACGAGCTGGGTGGCGTTGGCGACCAGCACCCGCTCCACCGGGTCGTCGTCGTCCGCGGTCCGGCGCAGCACGGTCGTGCGGGGCGTCACCTCGACGATCCGGGCCAGCGAGCCCTCCCGCCCCGAGACGTCACCGACGACGCGGACCCGGTCGCCCACCACGACGCCCTTGCGGCCGAGGGGGCGCGCCTTCATCGCGTACACCGAGCGGCCCTCGACGACCAGGGTGAACCGCCCCCGGTCGACGGTGACCACGACGCCGTCGACGGCGTCGGCGTGCTCCGGGCGGTCCTTCGTGCGCGGTCTCGTGCGACGCCGGGGACGCTCGTAGTGCTCGACGTCCTGGTCGGTGTAGCCGCGCGCCATCCCGCCGCCCCTCAGGCCTGCCCGAAGAGCCCGGACCAGAAGCCGGCGAAGTCGGGGAAGGTCTTGCTGGTGGTGGCGATGTCCTCGACCTCGACGCCGGGGACCGCCGCGCCGACGATCACCCCGGCGTGGGCCATCCGGTGGTCGGCGTAGGTGTGGAACCGGCCGGCGTGCAGCGGCGCGGGGCGCAGCCGGAGCCCGTCGGGCAGCTCCTCGACGTCGGCGCCCAGCCGGCCCAGCTCGGTGGCGAGCGCGGCCAGCCGGTCGGTCTCGTGGCCGCGGATGTGGGCGATGCCGGTGAGGTGCGAGGGGGTGGAGGCGAGCGCGCAGAGCGCGGCGACCGCGGGGGCGAGCTCGCCGACGTCGTGCAGGTCGGCCTCCAGGCCCTGCAGCCCGCGCCAGCCGCCGGCCGGCCCGGTGACCCGCAGCCCGTCATCGCCGAGCGCGACGCTGCAGCCCATCCGGGACAGCAGGTCCCGCAGCGCGTCGCCGGCCTGGGTGGTGGCGGCGGGCCAGTCGCGGACGGTGACGCTGCCGCCGGAGACCGCGGCCAGCGCCAGGAACGGTGCGGCGTTGGACAGGTCGGGCTCGATCGTCTCGTCGAGCGCGGCGATCGGCCCGGGCGCGACCGCCCACCGGTTCGCGTCGGACTCGTCGACGGCCACGCCGCGCTCGCGCAGCATCGCCACCGTCATCTCCACGTGCGGCAGCGAGGGGATCGGCTTGCCGTCGTGGCGCACGTCCACGCCCGCGTCGAAGCGGGCGCCGGCGAGCAGCAGCGCGGAGACGAACTGGGAGGAGGCCGAGGCGTCGATCACCACCGTGCCGCCGGGGACCGCGCCGGTGCCGCGCACCGTGAACGGCAGCGCGCCCGGCGTGCCCTCCTCGGCGTCGTCGATCTCCAGGCCGAGCGCGGCGAGCGCGGTGAGGATCTCGCCGACGGGACGGTTGCGCATGTGCGGGTCGCCGTCGAAGCGGACCGGGCCGTCGACCAGGCCGGCGGCCGGCGGCACGAACCGCATCACCGTCCCGGCCAGGCCGCAGTCGACCAGTGCGCCGTCGGGCCCGCCGACCGCAGCGCCCGGGGGCAGGGGGGTCACGGCCCAGTCCTCGCCGGAGGTGTCCACGCGCGCGCCGAGGGCGTCGAGCGCCCGGGCCATCAGCAGCGTGTCGCGCGACCGCAGCGCCCGCCGTACTACGGACGGCCCGTCGGCCAGGGCGGCCAGGACGAGTGCCCGGTTGGTCAGCGACTTGCTGCCCGGCAGCGTCACCACGGTGTCCACCGGGCCGGTGACGGTGGGGGAGGGCCAGAACTGGGTCGTCGTCGGTGCGCTCATGTCGTCGCGAAGTCTAGGGCGTCGGCCGTGCCCTAGATTGATGCGCATGTGCGGGCGCTATGCCTCCAGCCGGTCGCCGGAGGACCTGGCCGAGGAGTTCGAGGTCGTCGACTCCCGGCTCGACCACGTGCTGCCCCCCGACTACAACGTCGCTCCGACCAAGGAGGTCTACGCCGTCCTGGAGCGGCCGCGGCGTCGCGAGGGCGAGGCGGCGGCCGACGACGCGGAGCCGGAGATCACCCGCCAGCTGCGGTCGCTGCGCTGGGGCCTGGTGCCGTCGTGGGCGAAGGACCCGGGGATCGGCAGCCGGATGATCAACGCCCGGATGGAGACGGTCGCGGAGAAGCCGGCGTTCCGCCGCGCGTTCGCCGCGCGCCGCTGCCTGCTGCCGGCGGACGGGTACTTCGAGTGGTACCCGACCGAGCAGCTCGGGAAGTCCGGCAAGCCGCTCAAGCAGCCCTTCTACATCCACCCCGCGGACGGTGGGGTGATGGCGATGGCGGGCCTCTACGAGATCTGGAAGGACCCGACGCGCGACGAGGACGACCCGGAGCGGTTCCGCTGGACCTGCACGGTGCTGACCACCGACGCGCCCGACGACCTGGGCCGGATCCACGACCGGATGCCGCTGCTGGTGCCGCGCGAGCGGCGCGACGCCTGGCTGGCGCCGGGGACCGCGAAGGGCGACCTGGCCGAGCTGCTGGTGCCGGCCCAGCAGACCGGGCTGGTCGCGCACCCGGTCTCCACGGCGGTCGGCAACGTGCGCAACAACGGGCCCGAGCTGGTGGAGCCGCTGCCCGCCGAGGGCGAGCGGGGCACACCGGACCAGGGCGACGACGGGCAGGAGACGCTGCTGTGACCCAGGAACGTGTGATCGAGACGCCGCAGGGGCCGGCCCGGCTGGAGGTGCACCGCGCCCGCAACGCCAGCGCCACGCTGGTGCTCGGCCACGGCGCCGGCCGCGGCATCGACGCGCCGGACCTGGTCGCGCTGGCCGCGGCCCTGCCGCGCAACGGCGTGACGGTGGCGCTGCTGGAGCAGCCGTGGGTGGCCCAGGGGCGCAAGGTCGCCCCGCCGCCGGCATCGCTGGACGTGGTGCTCCGGGCGGTGCTCGACACGCTGCGGCTGCGCACCCCGCTGATCGTCGGCGGCCGGTCGGCCGGCGCCCGCTCGGCGGTCCGCTGCGGCCAGTCCCTGGGCGCCAGCGGCTGCCTGGCGCTGGCGTTCCCGCTGCACCCGCCGGGCAAGCCGGAGCGCTCCCGGCTCGACGAGCTGGCGGGGGCCGGCGTGCCGACGCTGGTGATCCAGGGCGACCGCGACCCGATGGGCCGCCCCGAGGAGTTCCCGGACCCGCTGCCGCCGCTGGTCGACCTCGCCGTCGTACCGGGTGGGGACCACGGCCTGGCGGTGCCCAAGCGCGGGTCGTTGACCCAGGACGAGGCCTGGGCCCTGGTCGTGGAGACCACGTTGGAGTGGATCGTGCGCGACGTCGTCGGCGCCGACCTGCACTGACCGGGGGCGGCGGGAGGCCGGGGGAGTCCCGGGAATGCCGGCGCCCGCCCGGGCGTTCGTGTGAGCATGATGGGCGTGCTGGAACGACCCCGCGACGCGGGGCCCGTAGGCTGGACGGTGATGACTGAGACCCCCGACGTGGCCGTCGACCCCACGCTCGACCCCACCCTCGACCCCGGGGCCGACCCTGTGGTCGACCCTGTGGTCGACCTGGCGACCGAGACCGACGCCGAGCGCTCGGCGCGCTTCGAGCGCGACGCGCTGCCCTACCTCGACCAGCTCTACTCGGCCGCGATGCGGATGACCCGCAACCCCGCGGACGCCGAGGACCTGGTCCAGGAGACCTTCGCGAAGGCGTTCTCGGCCTTCCACCAGTTCAAGCCCGGCACCAACCTGAAGGCCTGGCTGTACCGGATCCTGACCAACACGTTCATCAACTCGTACCGGAAGAAGCAGCGGCAGCCCCAGCAGGCGCTGGCCGGCGACACCGGTGACATCGAGGACTGGCAGCTGGCGCGTGCGGAGTCGCACACCTCCTCGGGGCTGAAGTCCGCCGAGATGGAGGCGCTCGAGCGCCTCCCCGACACCCAGGTGAAGCAGGCGCTGCAGCGCCTGCCGGAGGAGTTCCGGCTCGCCGTCTACCTGGCCGACGTCGAGGGCTTCGCCTACAAGGAGATCGCCGAGATCATGGAAACCCCGATCGGGACCGTCATGTCCCGCCTCCACCGCGGCCGGCGCCAGCTGAGGGACATGCTGTCGGACTACGCCCGCAGCGGCGGCGACCTGCCGCTCGAGGGAGGCCGATGATGTCCACCCACACGCACCACGGCGCGCCGGCGGACGAGCCGACCAGCGGGCCCTCCGAGGAGCCGACGAACGAGGAGTGTGCCGACTTCCTCGAGCGCATCGTCCGTCTCATCGACAACGAGCTCGAGGAGGGCGACTGCACCATCGTGCGGGCCCACATCGACACCTGCAGCCCGTGCCTGGAGCGCTACGACCTGCAGCGCACCGTCAAGGCGATCGTGGCGCGCTCGTGCTCCGAGACCGCGCCGGCCGACCTGCGCGAGCGCGTCCGCATCCAGATCCGCGCCGTCCAGGTCCGCATCAGCGAGGAGTGACGGCAGCGGTCCCGGGCCCCGATTCACCACATCGGGGCCGATGCTGAGAGACTGACCGGGTATCGCTTCTGAGGAGGAACCATGGGCAAGACCGGCCGCAAGCGCCGCGCGCGTCGCAAGAAGGGCGCGAACCACGGCAAGCGCCCCAACAGCTGAGCACGCCCTCGAGGCAGGCGCTCAGCCGCTGATCGAACCCCCCGGCCCCTGTGGGCGGGGGGTTCGACGTTTTCGGCGCGGCGACCGGCGGTTCGGCGACCGGCGGGTCAGCGGGTGTACGACGGCGACGCGGCCGGGCCGTCGAACCCGGCCGTGCCGAGGAACGACGGGTGCAGCTCGCGCAGCACCGCGACGAGGGTGAGCAGCAGGTCCGGCCGGACGACGGGCTGCCGCGGGGCCAGTGCCAGGTGCAGGTAGAGCGCCCGGATGAAGGCGTCCACGTTGGCCGCGACCGGGTCCGGGGTGCCGGTGCCGGCGGTGATCCCGAACGCGCGGTCGCCGATGGTGGCCACCCACATCTCGACCTGGTCCAGCGGGACCAGGTCGCGGCGCAGCAGCCGCAGCGTGGCCGCGGCGAGGTGGTCGGCCTCGTCGGTGCTCCACGCGGCGGCGGTCGGCGCCGTGACGCGCTCTCCGATCACCTCGAGCAGCACGCTGAGCTCGGCCCGGCCGCAGTGCGGCGAGGCGGCGACGACGCCGATGGCGTCGGCGCCGTGGCACAGCGACTGTGCCCAGCCGCGGCCCGGGACGTGCCCCCGCAGGTCGCGCTCGGAGAGGAACCAGGTGGCGATCCGGTCGGCCCAGTCCAGGACCTTGCCCCCGGGCAGCAGCGGGCGGCGCGCGTCGCGGGCCACGCAGGCGGCGAGCACGGTGGCCGAGCCGACGCGGCGGAAGACGGAGTCGGTGCCCGATTCGCCGAGCCCCTTGGTGAGGCCGGTGGCGATCCCGTCGCCGAGCCCGACCAGCAGGTCGTCGTACACGCCGCGGCGGATCCAGGCCTGCAGCGCGGGCAGCGCGACGTCGGCGCGCAGTTCCGGGTCGGGATGTCCGAGCAGCTCGGTGAGGTCCGCGGTGAGGTCGGAGAGCGGCGCGTCGGCGGGGACCGGGTAGTCCGCCGCACGCAGACGTCGCCAGTCAGCCGGGAGCATGTCCCGTATCTTGCCAAAGGGGTCCCGGGTCATGATGGGTGGACCCCGAGACTCGTGCAGAAGAGTTGGGGTTAACGTGGCCCCGTGCCGTCATTGCCCGCCGTCGCCCGGCGTCACACCGATCTCGACGACGAGAACATCGCCTGGCTCCAGCTGCTGCAGGCGGACTGGCAGATCATCGCGGACCTCGCCTTCGCCGACCTGGTGATGTGGTTGCCGGACCGCGCGGGGGCCGGCTTCTGGGTCGCCGGCCAGGTGCGTCCGAACACCGGCCCGACGGCCTACGTCGACGACATCGTCGGCACGTTCGCGGCCCCGGGGCGCCGGCCGCTCGTGGAGGCGGCGTTCGAGCTCGGCCGGGTCATGCGGGAGGGCGCCACCGAGTGGCGCGACGACGTCCCGGTACGCGTGGAGGCGATCCCGGTGCGCCATGGCGGCCGCGTGATCGCGGTGATCAGCCGCAACACCAGCGTCCTGGGCGTGCGCACGCCGAGCCGGCTGGAGATCAGCTACCTGCAGACGGCCTCCGACCTCGGTGCGATGATCGCCGCGGGCCTGTTCCCCGAGGCCGGTCAGCGCAGCGACCATGCCGACTCGCCGCGGGTCGGGGACGGCTTCCTGCGGGTGGACGCCGCGGGCCGGGTCGTCTACGCCAGCCCGAACGCGCTGTCGGTCTACCGCAAGCTCGGCCTGGCCGGCGACCTCACCGGCCACCGGCTGGCCGACCTCACCCGGGAGCTGGTGCCGCCGCGCCGGCGTCCCGACGAGGAGACGCTGAGCGTCGTGCTCGGGGCGCGTGCCGCCCGCGACACCGAGCTGGGCGGCACCGCCAGCGCCGACGCGGTGGCGCTGATCGTGCGCTCGATCCCGCTCCGGGACGCGCAGGGGGCCCACACCGGCGGCCTGATCCTGCTGCGCGACGTGACCGACCTGCGCCGGCGCGACCGCGAGCTGGTCACCAAGGACGCGACGATCCGCGAGATCCACCACCGGGTGAAGAACAACCTGCAGACCGTCGCCGCGCTGCTGCGGCTGCAGGCGCGCCGGATCGGCTCCCCGGAGGCGACGGCGGCGCTGGAGGAGGCCGTACGCCGGGTGGGGTCGATCGCGATCGTCCACGAGACCCTGAGCCAGGCCGTCGAGGAGACCGTGGCCTTCGACGACATCGCCGACCGGCTGGCCCGGCTGGTCACCGACGTGGGCGCCGCCACCGCGGCGGTCCAGGTGCGCCGCGAGGGCGAGTTCGGGCAGCTCGACTCCGAGCAGGCCACCCCGCTGGCGATGGTCGTCATGGAGCTGATGCAGAACGCGGCCGAGCACGGCTTCACGCCGGACGTGGCGGCGGAGGGCGCCGTGGGGGAGCCGGGGGACGTGCCCGCCGAACGGCCGGTGGGCAACATCGTCCTCGGCGCGCAGCGCCGCGGCGCCGTCCTGGAGGTGAGCGTCACCGACGACGGCCGGGGGCTGCCGGACGACTTCGACCTGGAGACGTCGAGCAGCCTGGGGCTCTCGATCGTGCGCACCCTGGTGGAGTCCGAGCTCGGCGGACACCTGGTGATCGGGCGCGCGCCGGACGGCGGCACCCGGGCCGACCTCACCCTGCCGCTGGACTAGGGCGCGTCGCTCGGGGATCTTCCCGGGGACGCGAACGAGCCGGCCCACCCCCGATGGTGGCGCCGGCTCGGCAGTCGCTGCGGATCAGACGGGCGTGCGCACCCGGGCGCGGGCGTTGCGGCGCTTCAGCGCGCGCCGCTCGTCCTCGCTGAGGCCACCCCAGACTCCATGGTCCTGGCCCGACTCGAGCGCCCAGGCGAGACACTGCTCGCGCACGTCGCAGCGGCGACACACCTGCTTGGCCTCCTCGATCTGGAGGATCGCCGGCCCGGTGTTGCCGATCGGGAAGAACAGCTCCGGATCCTCGTCGAGGCATGCGGAACGGTGACGCCAATCCATGGGTGGGGAATCCCTCTTTCCTCCGTGAGATGCGGCCCGGGTTTTCGGGCACACAAAAAACCGCAAAAGTGAACGGTTTCACGATCGCGCCCTCAAGGTTCGCAAGGAACCGGTCGTGAATCAAGGGTCAAACGCCGTTCGTTGGATCACAGCACAACCCGGTCCCAAAGGGAAGGGTGCCGCGAAGTCGTTCCGGGTGTCCCGCGAACGTAGTCTGGATCGGTGTCCGGATCGCTCGCACCGTCGTCCCACCGCCCGCCGGCCCCGCTGACCGTGGCCGCCTCGCTCGCCGCGGTCGAGGGCGTCGTACTGGTGCTGCTGGCGGTGCTCGAGGCCGTCGAGATCTCCACCGACCGGCTGGGCTTCGGCGCCTCGACGGCCTTCTTCTTCGGCGCGTACGGGGTCCTGCTGGTCGTCGCCGCGATCTCGCTGTGGCGCGGCGCCGCCTGGTCCCGCGGGCCGGTGCTGATCACCCAGCTGATCCTGCTCGGGCTCGCCTGGAGCCTGCGCGAGGAGGTGGCGGTCGCCCTCGCCCTCGCCGCCGTCGGCGGTGTCGCGCTGGCCGGCATGCTGCACCCCGCCAGCATCGCCGCGCTGGGCGGCGCCCGGGACGCCGGTGCCGAGGGGGACCCGGGCGACGAGGCCGACGCGGGTCAGGCCTCGGGCTCCAGCGACTGACGCAGCTGCGCCAGGGTCCGGGTGAGCAGCCGGGACACGTGCATCTGGGAGACGCCGATCTCCTCGGCGATCTGCGACTGGGTCATGTTCTTGAAGAACCGCAGCAGCAGGATCTTCTTCTCCCGGGCCGGCAGCCGCTCCAGCAGCGGCTTGATCGACTCGCGCAGCTCCACCTGCTCCAGCGCCTCGTCGTCCATCCCGATCGCGTCCAGCATCGTCTGGCCGGCGCCGTCCTCGCTGTCCTCGCTCGCGTCGAGGCTGAGCGTGGCGTAGGCGTTGCTGGACTCGAGGCCCTCGATGATCTCCTCCACCGAGCACCCGATGGAGTCCGCCAGCTCGCGGGGCGTGGGGGAGCGCCCCAGGGACTGGGTCAGCTCGGCGGTCGCACCGGTGATCTGCAGGCGCAGCTCCTGGAGCCGGCGCGGCACCCGGATCGCCCAGCCCTTGTCGCGGAAGTAGCGCTTGATCTCGCCGATGATCGTCGGCGTCGCGTAGGTGGAGAACTCCACGCCGCGGTCGGTGTCGAAGCGGTCGACGGACTTGATCAGGCCGATGGTGCCCACCTGGACCAGGTCCTCGTGCGGCTCGCCGCGGTTGCGGAACCGGCGCGCGCAGTGCTCGACCAGGGGCAGGTGGAGGTGGACCAGGGCCTCGCGGGCCGACTCCTGCTCGGCCTCCGTGGCGTCGGCGTCACGGAGCTCCGCGAACAGCTCCGCGCTGCGTGCCCGGGTGCGGTCGGCCGTGGTGGGTGGTCCCTCCCCGGCCGCGGTGCTGGTGCTCATCTCACTCCCCGGCCGCGAGCGACGACGTCACGGTCGCGCGGATCGCGTAGTTGCCGGGGGAGGAGTCGATCGCGGCGTCCTCGGTGAGGACCGCCAGGACCTGCCAGGCGAAGTTCTCGTAGTCGGCCGCCGCGGGGGCGGCCGCGTCGGTCGACGCCGTGATCTCGACGCGGTCGGGCGAGAGGCGGAAGGTGCAGTGCAGGTCGCCGCCCTCGTCGGCCTGCTCGATGACCAGGGCCGCGGCCTCGCTGACGACGACCCGCAGGTCCTCGATGTCGTCCATCGTGAAGTCGAGGCGGGCGCCGAGGCCGGCGGCCAGGGTGCGCAGCACCGAGGCGAACGCGCCGTCGGCGGGCAGCCGGAGCTCCACGGTCGAACCCGCGTCGGTGCCGCCGGCACTTCCCACGGTGAGGCTGCTGGTCCCGGACATCGGATCCTCCGCACGCACGTCCCGGCGATCGCGGTTCGATCGCCCTGCGGGGCCGACAGTACGGCAACGGCCGCCGAGCTCGTGCTCGGCGGCCGTCGTCGTGTGCTGAGACGGGTCTCAGCCCTGCTTGGTCGCCCAGAAGATCTCGGCGATCTCGTCGATCTTGGCGAGCAGCTGGTCGGCCGCGTCGGCGTCCATGGTGCCCTTGGTGCCGGCCGCGCCGGCGAGCTTGGTGGCCTCGTTGACCAGCGTGTGCAGCTGCGGGTACTTCTCGAAGTGCGGCGGCTTGAAGTAGTCGGTCCACAGCACCCACAGGTGGTGCTTGACCAGCTCGGAGCGCTGCTCCTTGATCAGCACCGCGCGGGTGCGGAAGTCGGGGTCGTCGCTGTCGGCGGCCTTGGCGATGATCGCCTTGACGGACTCCGCCTCGATCCGGGCCTGGGCCGGGTCGTAGACGCCGCAGGGAAGGTCGCAGTGGGCCGAGACCTCGATGGTCGGTGCGAACAGGCGGGAGAGCATTCCTTGATCCTCTCTGGAGGTCGGCGGCCGCCGCGGGCGACCGCCTCGTCACTGTCTTGAACGTGATGGAGCGTGCTGCTGCGACACTACCCGGCATGGACCGTCAGGAAACGGGGGCGTCCGCCGCCGCCACGCGAGGATCCGGCCGCCGGCTGCCGCGGCTCGGGATGGCCGTGGTGCGGGGCGACTCGATGCGCCCGACGCTCGCCCCCGGCGACCGCCTCCTGGTCCGGTACGACGCCCGCCCGGTGCCCGGCGACGTCGTGGTCGCCCGGTTCGCCGACGGCACGGTCGTGGTGAAGCGGGCCGTGGAGCGCCGTGGCGCGGGCTGGTGGCTGCTCGGCGACGCCGCCCCGGTCGGCGTCGACTCCCGGCACCGGGGGCCGGTCCCGGACGGTTCGGTCCTCGGGGTGGTGCGGCTCCGGCTGTGGCCGCGGCCGGGGCGCCCGCGCCGCCCGGCGTGAGCGCCGGGTCGGTCCGGCGCGGGCCGGTCGCGCCTCCGGTGTGAGGTGGGTCTCCCCGGCGTGTCGGTCGGGTCATGGGACGGCTCGGACCCGACGCGGCGATGTGCGAGGATCGTTGATCGTGATCGACGTCTCCAACTCTCATCCACGGGCCGGCGAACCGGTCTTCGACCTGCACCTCGGCGGGAAGATGGAGACCGTAGCCACGGCCGAGGTCAGCACGAAGGCCCAGTTGTCCCTCGCCTACACGCCCGGCGTCGCGGAGGTCTGCACCGCGATCGCCGAGGACCCCGACCTGACCCGCCACTACACGTGGGTGCCCAACACGGTCGCGATCGTCACCGACGGCACCGCCGTGCTCGGCCTGGGCGACATCGGCCCGTCCGCGGCGATGCCGGTGATGGAGGGCAAGGCCGTCCTGTTCAAGCAGTTCGGCGGCGTCGACGGCGTGCCGATCTGCCTGGCCACCACCGACGTCGACGAGATCATCGAGACGGTGGTCCGGATGGCCCCGAGCTTCGGCGGGATCAACCTCGAGGACATCTCGGCGCCGCGCTGCTTCGAGATCGAGGACCGGCTCAAGGAGCGCCTCGACATCCCGGTCTTCCACGACGACCAGCACGGCACCGCCGTGGTCACGCTCGCGGCGCTCACCAACGCGCTGCGGCTGACCGGCCGCACGCCGGAGTCGACCCGCGTGGTGATCTCGGGCGCCGGCGCCGCCGGCGTCGCGATCGCCAAGATCCTGCTCGCCGCGGGCGTGAAGGACATCGCCGTGACCGACCGCAAGGGCGTGGTCAGCTCCGAGCGCCACGACCTGACGCCGGTGAAGCGCGAGCTCGCGGCGCTCACGGCCGACCAGACCGGCCGCAGCGGCTCCCTGGCGGAGGCCTTCGACGGCGCCGACGTCTACATCGGCGTCTCCGGCGGCACGATCCCCGAGGAGGTCGTGGCCACGATGGCCGAGGACGCGATCATCTTCGCGATGGCGAACCCGAACCCGGAGGTGCACCCGGACGTGGCCCACCGCCATGCCCGGATCGTCGCCACCGGCCGCTCGGACTTCCCGAACCAGATCAACAACGTGCTGGCGTTCCCGGGCATCTTCCGCGGCGCGTTCGACGCGAACGCCACCGCGATCACCGAGGGGATGAAGGTCGCCGCCGCCGAGGCGCTGGCCGCGCTGGTGGGCGACGACCTGACCGAGGAGCTGGTCATCCCGTCGCCGTTCGACCCGCGGGTCGGCCCCGCCGTCGCCGCCGCGGTCGCCGCCGCGGCCCGCCGCGACGGCGTCGCCCGCGCCTGACGCCGAGCCGGCACAAACTGACCGCCGAGTCGGCACAAACTGACCGCCGAGTCGGCACAAACTGACAGAGCGTGGCGCGAGTCGGCAGAAAGTTTCTGCCGACTCGCGCCCGTCGTAGCAGCGCAACCCCAGGAGGCCCCGTGTTCGCCGTCTACGCCGAGTCGTTCCACCCCGAGGACCCGCTCCGGGGGCTGGTCGTGGGTGAGCGCCCCGCGCCGGTCGCCCCCGAGGGGTGGACCACGGTCACCGTGAGGGCGGCCTCACTCAACCACCACGACCTGTGGACGCTGCGCGGGGTGGGCATCAAGCAGGAGCGCCTGCCGATGATCCTCGGCTGCGACGCCGCCGGCCTCGACGAGGACGGCAACGAGGTGATCGTGCACGCGGTCATCTCCGACCCCGACTGGGACGGCGACGAGACGCTGGACCCGCGCCGCTCGCTGCTCACCGAGGTGCACCAGGGCACCTTCGCGGAGCAGGTGGTGGTGCCGCGACGCAACGTGGTGGCCAAGCCCGCGGGCCTGTCCTTCGTCGAGGCCGCGTGCCTGCCGACGGCGTGGCTGACGGCGTACCGGATGCTGTTCACGCAGGGCGGCCTCAAGGCGGGCGACACGGTGCTGGTGCAGGGCGCCGGCGGCGGCGTCGCGACGGCGCTGGTCGTGCTGGCGCGCGCGGCCGGCCTGCGGGTGGTGGCGACCAGCCGGGACGAGGCCAAGCTCGCCCGCGCGCTCGAGCTCGGCGCGCACGAGGCGTACCCCTCCGGCACCCGCCTGCCGGCCAAGGTGGACGCGGTGATGGAGACCGTCGGCCGGGCCACCTGGGAGCACTCGATCCGCTCGCTGCGCCCCGGTGGCAAGCTCGTCATCTCCGGCGCCACCTCGGGCCCGAGGCTGGACGACGCGCTGCTGCCGCAGATCTTCTTCAAGCAGATGAGCGTGATCGGCTCGACCATGGGCAACCGGGCCGAGCTGGGCTCGCTGGTGACCATGCTCGACGCCACCGGCGCCCGCCCGCTGGTGGACCGGGAGCTGCCGATGGAGCGCGCCCGCGAGGCCTTCGAGGCGATGGCTGCCGGCGACCTCTTCGGCAAGATCGTGCTCACCCGCTGAGCGAATAACGGGAGGCGGAATCAACCGGCGTCCGTCAGCATTGAGGTCGGGGACGGGCCGGCCCGGCGATGAGTACGGCGGCCGCGGGCTGTCGTATCGGTAGCCGCGCGTTCGTGGCACCACCAGAGCGACCTCACGGCGGCAGCGCCCACGCTGCGCCGACCGCACGACCGATGGGAACCTGACATGACCGCGCCCGAACCGACCGCGACCGCGTCGCCGAGCGACGCGCTCGGGGACCTCGAGGGCGAGCTCGCCACCGGGCGGGCCGGCCGCACGCCGCTGGTGGTCACCCTCCTGGTGGCCGCCACGTTCGTGGTGATCCTCAACGAGACGATCATGGTCAACGCCATCCCGCGGCTGATGGCCGACTTCGGCGTCGACGCCCGCGCCGCGCAGTGGCTCTCGACGGTCTTCATGCTGACCATGGCCGCGGTGATCCCGATGACCGGCTGGTTCCTGCAGCGGGTCACCACGCGCACGGCGTACGCCGCCGCGATGACCACGTTCTCGATCGGCACCGCGCTCGCGGCGGTCGCGCCGACGTTCGAGGTGCTGCTGGCCGGCCGGGTCGTCCAGGCCGCCGGCACGGCGGTGATGATGCCGCTGCTGATGACGACGCTGATGACTGTCGTCCCCGCGCACGACCGCGGCCGCGTGATGGGCAACGTCACGCTCGCGATGTCGTGCGCCCCGGCGCTCGGCCCCGCGGTCTCCGGCGTGATCCTCCAGCTCGGCTCCTGGCGGCTGATCTTCGTGTTCGTGCTGCCGGTCGCGATCGGCGTCGGGCTGTGGGGGATGCGCCTGCTGCAGAACGTCGGCCGGACCCGCGCGGGCAGCCCGAGCTGGCTGAGCGTGGTGCTGGCGGCCGGTGGGTTCAGCACCCTGGTCTACGGCCTGTCCCAGATCGGCGCTGACGGCGGCGTGAGCCCGGCCGCCCTGATCGGGGCCGGCGTGGCGCTGGTGGCCCTGTTCGCGGCGTACCAGGTGCGTCTGCAGGCCTCCGAGCGCCCGCTGCTGGACCTGCGCACGCTGCGGCACCGCACCTACGCGCTGTCGCTGCTGCTGATGTCCGCGGGCTTCATGGCGTTCCTGGGGTCGATGATCCTGCTGCCGCTCTACCTGCAGCAGCTGCGCGGCCTCACCGAGCTCCAGGCGGGGCTCCTGGTGATGCCCGGCGGACTGGCGATGGGCCTGCTCGGCCCGCAGGTCGGCAGGGCCTACGACCGGTACGGCTCGCGCCCGCTGGTGATCCCCGGCGCGCTCGGCATGGTGGCCGCGCTCGGCCTGCTCAGCCGCGTCGACCTCGGCACGCCGTACGCCGTCATCCTGGCCCTGCACGTCGTGCTGATGGGCTGCCTGGCGATGGTCTTCACGCCGGTGTTCACGATCGGCCTGGGCGACCTGCCGCCGCACCTGTACTCCCACGGCAGCTCCCTCCTGGGCACGCTCCAGCAGGTCTCCGGCGCCATCGGCACGGCCCTGCTGATCGTGGTGATGGACAACCGTGCCGGCTCGCTGGCCGCCGGCGGCGCCGACGCCGAGGCGGCCGCGATCGGCGGCCTGCAGTGGGCGTTCGTGGCGGGCGCGGTGATCGGCGTCGTCGTGGTCGTCACGTCGCTGCTGCTCCCGTCCCGCGTCGACGCCCCCGAAGGTGCCCCCGCCCCCCACTGACGCCGGGTCGCGGGTCAGGTCGAGCGCCAGCGGGTGGCACCGACCATCAGCATGCGGAGCTGGGTGCGCGCCTCGTGGGCGATCTGCGTCTCGGCGGGGGAGTCCGGCTCGACCGAGAGCAGGCGCTCGGCCGTGGCGACCATCGCCGAGACGATCAGGTTCGACAGGATCCGCAGGTCCGCCGCGGACCACGGGGACGTCCCGGGCAGCCGGGCCAGGTCGGCGGCCAGCTCCGCCTCGAACAGCGCGAGCCCGTCCGCGATCGCCTCGCGCACCGGCTCGGGCCCGGCCGTCCGCTCGCGGGCGATGAACGCGAAGTGGCCCCGCCGGCCTCGCACGTGGTCGACCAGCACGCCGACGGAGCGATCGATGATCGCCCGGTACTCGGGCTCGCCGCCCTGGCGGACGTCGCGCAGGACCGCCCTCAGGCTGACCAGCGACTCCTGGACGAGGGCGAGCCCGAGGTCCTCGATCGAGGCGAAGTGGCGGTAGAAGCCCGTCGGCACGATGCCCACCTGCTTGGCGACCTGGCGCAGGGAGAGCGCGGCCAGGGGTGTGTCGTCGCACAGCTCGAGCGCGGCGTCCAGGATCGCGCGTCGGGTGCGCTCCTTCTGCTCGGCGCGGGAGGCGGCTGGCTCGGTCACGGACGCATCGTAGGACAGTGCACATGTGTGCTCTTTCACTCCCGGGGTGGTTGACGCATCGCCGCGTCGCCCGCAGTCTGGTGGGTGTACGAGTGTTCACTGAAATGTGACGATCCGACATCCGCAGCCCTGGAGGCGCCGTGTCGCTCCTTGCTCCGCACCTCACCCGTGGCCGGGACCCGCTCGGCCGGGTGCTTCGCTCCCGCCTGCTCGCCGCGCTGGCCGCGCCCCACGGCGTCGACCGCTACCTGGAGCAGGTCAACCCGATGTGGGCCGCGCACGAGGTGCGCGCCCGCGTCCTCGACGTCACCCGCGAGACCCGCCCCGACGCGGTGGGCCCGCCGGTCGCCACCCTCACCCTGCAGCCGACCGCGACCTGGCGCGGGCACCGGGCCGGCCAGCACGTCCTCGTCGGCGTCGACCTGCCCGGCTCGGCCCGCCGGCTGACCCGCGCCTTCTCGATCTCCTCGGCCGCCTCGGCGCCGGGGGAGCGGATCACGCTCACCGTGCGCGCCCATCCCGAGGGGCAGGTCTCCCGGCACCTGGTCGAGGACGCCCGGCCGGGGGACGTGCTGCACCTGGGCCAGGCGCAGGGGTCGTTCTGCCTGGAGGAGAGCCCCGCGACCCCCACCAACAACCACCTCGTGTTCCTCACCGGCGGCTCCGGCATCACGCCCGCGATGTCGATGCTGCGCACGCTCCTGCGCGACGGCTATGACGGCCACGCGGGCCGCCGGGTGACGTTCCTGCACTACGCCCGCAGCGAGGCGGACCAGATCTTCGCCGCCGAGCTGGACGAGATCGCGTCCGGCGACAACGGCGTCGCCGTGCACCTGCGCCACGGCGACGCCCGCTTCAGCGAGCTCGAGCTGCGGCGGCTGGTGCCGCGCTTCGTCGAGGCCGACACCTGGCTCTGCGGCCCGGCGGGCCTCGTCGAGCTGGTCACCGACGCCTACCGCGGCTCGCCGCGCCTGCGCACCGAGTTCTTCAAGCCGGCGGTCGCGCGCGCGGCCGGCGGTGCCGAGGAGCGGGTCGCGGGCACCGTCTCCTTCACCCGCTCCGGCGTCGCGGCGCCGGCCACCGCCGCCAGCCTGCTGGAGCAGGCCGAGGCGGCGGGCCTGCGCCCCGAGTCGGGCTGCCGGATGGGCATCTGCCTCTCCTGCACCTCGACCAAGGCGGCCGGCACGGTCCGCAACATCCTCACCGGCGAGGAGTCGTCGCTGCCGGACGAGCAGATCCGGATCTGCGTCAACCGGCCCGTCGGCGACTGCCACGTCGATCTCTGACCACCCGCGAGCCGGCAGAAGGCCCGTGCCGACTCGCGCTTTCCCCGCACCCATCCCGGAGGCGAACATGACCACCACGCCCGACGAGACCACAGCCCACTCCCGGATCGCCGAGCGCGCCGGGCTCACCCCCGAGCAGCTCGAGGCGTTCGGCGGCGAGCTGGACGCCATCCGGCGCCGCATCCTGGCCGACCTCGGCGAGGAGGACGCGGCGTACATCCGCGGCGTCGTGCGGGCCCAGCGCCGGTTCGAGGTCGCCGGCCGCGCCCTCTTCTACCTGCCGCCCGCCTGGCCGCTCGCCGTGGCCAGCCTCAGCATCTCCAAGATCCTCGACAACATGGAGATCGGCCACAACGTGCTGCACGGCCAGTACGACTGGATGGGCGACCCCGGCCTCAACAGCCGGATGTTCGACTGGGACAACGTCTGCCCGGGCGAGCAGTGGAAGTACAGCCACAACTACATCCACCACACCTTCACCAACATCGTCGGCAAGGACCGCGACGTGGGCTACGGCATCCTGCGGATGGACCCCGCGCAGAAGTGGCACCCGTACTACCTGGGCAACCCCGTCTACGCGCTCGCGCTGATGCTCCTCTTCGAGTGGGGCGTCGCGCTCCACGACCTCGAGGTGGAGAACATCGTCGCCGGGCGCCGGTCGCTGGCCGACAACAAGCCGCTCTACCCGGGGCTGCTGCGCAAGATCCGGCGCCAGGCCGTGAAGGACTACCTGCTCTTCCCGGCGCTGACCGGCCCGCTGGCTCCGCTCACCCTGGCCGGCAACGCGACCGCGAACCTGGTCCGCAACGTGTGGGCGTTCAACATCATCTTCTGCGGCCACTTCCCGGCCGGCGTCGCCTCGTTCTCCGTCGAGGAGACCGAGGAGGAGACCCGCGGCCAGTGGTACCTGCGCCAGCTGCTGGGGTCGGCCAACATCTCCGGCGGGCCGTTGCTGCACCTGATGTCGGGCAACCTCTCCCACCAGATCGAGCACCACCTGTTCCCGGACCTGCCCGCCCGCCGCTACCCCGAGGTCGCGGCCGAGGTGCGCGAGATCTGCGAGCGCTACGGGCTCGCCTACAACACGGGTCCGCTGCACCGCCAGCTGCTCAGCGTCGCGAAGAAGATCTGCCGCTACGCCCTCCCCGGTCCGGTACGCCGGCGGCCCGACCCCGTGCCGACGGCCGGTGCCGACCCGGTGGCGGCCTGAGCCCGGACGGGGGAGACTGGCCGCATGAGCGACGGCATCGGCGGTGGCCGCGACCACCTCAGCAAGGGCGAGATCGCCAAGGACGCCCTCCAGGCGGGCGCGCAGGCGGGCGCGCACACCGTCGGCGAGGTCGCCACCATCGTGACCCGTGCGGTGGGCGAGGTCGCCCAGGCGGTCGGCGGCCTGGCCACCGAGCTGTTCGCGATCGGCGACGACGTCCGCCGGGCCGCGGCCGACCAGGACCGGGACGACGACGAGGCCTGACCCGCGCGGGTCAGGCCTCGTCGTCGGTGCTGCTTGTCGGCGCCTTCGGGCCGATCAGTCCTCGGGATCGTCCAGCCGAGCCAGCCAGGTAGCGAACCGCTCCACGGCGTTCTCGAACTCCGGATGGGTGTCGGTGAACTCCTGCAGGCGCTCGGCGAGCCACGCGAGGGTGACCTCCTCGTCACCCCGGCGCTTCTCTAGCTCCTCGATCCCTCGATCGGTGAAGTACATCCGGTCCTCCTCGGGCCTCAGGCGAACGCCCGGCCGAGCAGGTCCTTCTGCTCCTCCAGGTGGCGCTTGGCGGCACCCACCGACGGCGAGGACGACGGGGCGCGGCTGACCAGCTCGACCGTGTGCTCCTGCTTCGGGAAGACGTTGAGGCCGTAGTAGGGCCACGGGCCCATGTTCGCCGGCTCGTCCTGGATCCAGCGCACCGACTTCAGGTTCGGGTACTTCGCCATCTCGGCGGCCAGCTCGGCGGCGGGCTCGGGGTAGAGCTGCTCGACACGGGCGATCGCGAACGACTCGCCGTTCTCGCGCTTGCCGCGCTCCACCATCAGGTCCCAGGTGATCCGGCCCGAGCAGAGCAGCAGCGTCTCGACCTTGGCCGGGTCCGCGGTGGTGTCGGGGATCAGCGGCTGGAACGTGCCCTCGGTGAAGTCCGCCGGCTGCGACGCGGCCTCCTTGCGCTTGAGCATCGACTTCGGGGTGAAGATGATCAGCGGCTTGTGCTCGTCGCCCAGCGAGTGGCGGCGCAGCAGGTGGAAGTGCGAGGCCGGGGTGGACGGCTGGGCGACCACGAACGCCTCGTCGGCGCACAGCGTCATGAACCGCTCGATCCGGGCGGAGGAGTGGTCCGGGCCCTGGCCCTCGTAGCCGTGCGGCAGCAGCAGCACGACGCCCGAGTCCTGGCCCCACTTGGTCTTGCCGGAGCTGATGTACTCGTCGATCACGGTCTGGGCGCCGTTGACGAAGTCGCCGAACTGCGCCTCCCACAGGACGAGGGCGTCGGGGCGGGCGACCGAGTAGCCGTACTCGAACCCGAGCGCGGCGTACTCCGAGAGCAGGCTGTCGTAGACGAAGAACTTCGACTGGTCCTCGGACAGGTGCGACAGCGGCGTCCACTCGTCGGCGTTGGTCCGGTCGATGATCGTCGCGAAGCGCTGCACGAAGGTGCCGCGGCGGCTGTCCTGGCCGGCCAGGCGCACCGGGCGACCGTCCATCAGCAGCGAGCCGAAGGCCAGGATCTCGCCGGTGCCCCAGTCGATCGGGCCGTTGACGATGGCGTTGGCGCGGCGCTGCAGCTGCGGCATCACCTTCGGGTGCACGGTGAAGCCCTCGGGCGGGGAGACGTAGGCGTCCGCGATGACCTTGAGGGTCTCGTCGGTCACGGCGGTCTCGGTCTCGCCCGCGGGCTTCTCCGGGTACTCCGGCACCGTGGTCCACTCCGACGGCGCGGCGGTCGCCTCGCGGACCTCGGTGAACACCCGCTCCAGCTGCTGCTGGTAGTCGCGCAGGACCTGCTCGGCCTCGCCGATGGTGATGTCACCACGGCCGATCAGCGACTCGGTGTAGAGCTTGCGCACCGAGCGCTTCTGCTCGATCAGGTCGTACATCAGCGGCTGGGTGTACGACGGGTCGTCGCCCTCGTTGTGGCCGCGGCGGCGGTAGCAGACGAGGTCGATCACGACGTCCTTGTGGAACGCCTGGCGGTACTCGAACGCGAGCCGGGCGACGCGGATGCACGCCTCCGGGTCGTCGCCGTTGACGTGGAAGATCGGCGCCTGCACCATCCGGGCCACGTCGGTGGCGTAGAGCGAGGAGCGGGACGAGCCCGGGGAGGTGGTGAAGCCGACCTGGTTGTTGATGACCAGGTGGATCGTGCCGCCGGTGCGGTAGCCCCGCAGCTGCGAGAGGTTGAGCGTCTCGGCGACCACGCCCTGGCCGGCGAACGCGGCGTCGCCGTGCAGCAGCAGCGGCAGCACCGGGAACGCCTCGCCCTGGTTGAGCACGTCCTGCTTGGCGCGGGCGATGCCCTCGAGCACCGGGTCCACGGTCTCCAGGTGCGAGGGGTTCGCGGCGACCGAGACCTTGATGGTCTCGCCGGTCTCCGCGCTGAACGCGCCCTCGGCGCCCAGGTGGTACTTCACGTCGCCGGAGCCCTGGACCGTGCGCGGGTCGATGTTGCCCTCGAACTCGCGGAAGATCTGGTTGTAGGACTTGCCGACGATGTTGGCCAGCACGTTGAGGCGGCCGCGGTGCGCCATGCCGATGGCGACCTCGTCCAGGCCCGCGTTGGCGGCGGCCTCGGCGATCTCGTCGACGACCGGGATCGTGGTCTCGCCGCCCTCCAGGGAGAACCGCTTCTGGCCGACGAACTTCGTCTGCAGGAAGGTCTCGAAGGCCTCGGCCTGGTTGAGCTTCAGCAGGATCCGCAGCTGCTCCTCGCGGGGCAGCTTGGTGTGCGGCTGCTCGACCCGCTCCTGGATCCACTGGCGCTGCTCGGGATCCATGATGTGCATGTACTCGATGCCGGTGGTGCGGCAGTAGGAGTCGCGCAGGATGCCGAGGATGTGGCGCAGCTTCATGAAGCGCCGGTGCGCGCCGCCGAAGGAGCCGGTCGGGAACTCGCGGTCCAGGTCCCACAGGGTCAGGCCGTGGGACTCGATCCGCAGGTCGGGGTGGCTGCGCTGCTTGTACTCCAGCGGGTCGGTGTCGGCCATCAGGTGGCCGCGGACCCGGTAGGCGTGGATCAGCTCGAGGATCCGCGCCTGCTTGTCGATCTCGTCGTCGTGGGACGTCGCGATGTCGGCGTTCCAGCGGATCGGCTCGTAGGGGATCCGGAGCGAGCGGAAGATCTCGTCGTAGAACCCGTCCTCGCCCAGCAGCAGCTGGTGCACCCGCTTGAGGAACTCGCCCGACTGCGCGCCCTGGATGACGCGGTGGTCGTACGTCGAGGTGATGGTCATCACCTTGCTGATGCCGTTCTTGGCGATCGCCTCCTCCGAGGCGCCCTGCCAGGCGGCCGGGTACTCCATCGCGCCGACGCCGATGATCGCGGCCTGGCCGGCCATCAGCCGGGGGACGGAGTGGACGGTGCCGAGACCGCCGACGTTGGTCAGGCTGACCGTCGTGCCGGAGTAGTCCTCCATCGTCAGCTTGTTGTCGCGCGCCTTGCGGATCATGTCCTCGTAGGCGGTCCAGAAGCCCGCGAAGTCCATGTTCTCGCAGCCCTTGATCGAGGGCGCGACGAGCTGACGGGTGCCGTCGGGCTTGCGCTGGTCGATGGCGAGGCCGAGGTTGACGTGCGCCGGGGTCACCATCGCGGGCTTGCCGTCGACCTCGGTGAAGGAGTTGTTCATCTCCGGCATCGAGCGCAGCGCCCGGACCAGGGCGTAGCCGATGATGTGGGTGAACGAGACCTTGCCGCCGCGGGCGCGGGCGAGGTGGCTGTTGATGACGATCCGGTTGTCCCACAGCAGCTTGACCGGCATCTCGCGGACCGAGGTCGCGGTCGGGACGCCGAGGGAGACGTCCATGTTCTTGGCGGTGGCCGCCGGGATGCCGCGGAGCACCGTCACCTTCGGCTCGTCGCTCGCGGCGACGGGGGCGGGGCGCGGGGCGTCCTTCGGGGTCGGCTTGGCCGCCGAGGACTTCGGGGTGGTGGCCGAGGCCGGGCTCACGCGCGGGGCCGGGGTCGCCTTGGGTACGGGCTTGGCGGCCGGGGCGGCGGGCGTGGCCGAGGCCTGCTTCGCGGCGGGCGTGGGCGTGGCGGCCGGGGCGGGCCTGGTGGCCTGCGCGGGCTTGGCGGCGGGCGCGGGCTGGGGGGCGGTGCTCGTGGCCGGCCCGGCGCCGTTGGAGCCGCTCGCGGGCGATGCGGCGGGCTTGCCGCCGAAGTAGCGCGCCCAGGCCTCGTCGACGCTTCCGGGGTCGGCGTCGAACCGCGCCCGCATCTCCTCGACGAGCCACTCGTTGGCCCCGAAGTCGCCGCCCGCGGGCTCGACCGTGCCCTGGGTGGTGGGGGTGGACTTCTCCGACGACTGCGTCACGACCTGCTTCGCCTCTTCCGAATGAACTGACCCGTGCCTCTGACCGCTGCCCGCGCGCGTCCTTCAGGACCGAGCGGTGCCGGCACTCAAGGCTAGTCCCATGGCCCAGCAAAAGCCGCAGGCGTGCCCCCCGTTCGGACTCGGTGTCGGGGAAGTGACAGAGTCTGCGCTTTCAGGAGGTATCCCCATGACCCGACTCCCGCGCCGCGGCACCGCGTTCGCCGCGGCCCTGATCACGGCGCTCAGCCCGCTCGCTGCCGGGTGTTCCGGCGACGACGAGCCCCTCGAGCCGGCCGCCGCGTCGGCGAGCCCGACGGCGGAGCCGGTCGAGTTCGTCGTCCGTTCCGATGTGGGCAAGATCACGGGCCGGGTCGGCCGCTCGGAGCGTCGCGAGGTCGTCAAGGACGTCGGCCGCGTCGTCGGCGACTGGATGGAGGCCTCGTACCTGAGCGCCGGCAAGCAGGTGGACCTGGACGCCGCGCTCGCCCGCTTCTCCGACGACGCCGCGGCGCAGGCCAGGCGCGATCGGTCGCTGCTGAGCAACGCGGCGCTGCGGGGTGCCGGCGACGTGGTGCCCCGGCGGGCCACCGTGAAGGTCGACGTGCTCGCCCCCGGCGGGGAGGTCGCCGGCGCCACCGCGCGGTTCCGCATCGCCTTCGACACCGCCGACAGGAAGCGCGGTGAGCTGGTCAGCGGCCGGCTGATGCTGACCCCGGTCAAGCGCGGCTGGCAGGTCTTCGGCTACTCCGTGGACCGCGGCGCCGCCCCGGCCAAGGCCGCGGGCAAGGACGACGCGAGCAAGGACGACGCGAGCAAGGACGACGCGGGCAAGAAGGGCCAGGAGTGATGCGCATCCTGAAGTCCGCCGTACTGGCGATGGTGCTGGCCCTCACGGTGCTGCTGGTGCCGGACGGCAGCCCGGCGCCGACCGCGTTCACCCTGGTCAAGATCGACCACGCCGAGGGCGTGGACGTCGACCCCGACACCGTGTGGATCCTCGCCGTCGGCTCCGACGCCCGGATGGGGGAGAACCCGCTGCGCTCCCGCGGCGACGCCCTGCAGCTGGTCGGGATGAACACGAGGACCGGCGCCGCGACGTCGATCGGGATCCCGCGGGACAGCTGGGTGTCGATCCCCGGCTACGGATCGAACCGGGTGAACGCGGCGCTCTACTACGGCGGACCGCAGCTGCTCGGCGACACGGTCGGCGACCTGATCGGCATCGACCCCGACTACGTCATGGTGACCACGTTCTGGGGCCTGCGGGACATGGTCAACGACATCGGCGGGATCACGGTCCAGAACCCGAGGGCGTTCTCCGACGTCTACCTGTGGCCCCAGGGGTTCCGGGAGGGGACGCTGCGCCTCAACGGGCACGGCGCGACCGCGTTCGGTCGGATCCGCAAGTCCCTGCCCGGCGGCGACTTCGACCGCTCGGCCAACCAGCAGCGCGTGCTCAGGGGCATCCAGGCCCAGGTCGCCGGGCGCGCCGACGAGCCCGGCTTCATCGAGGAGGGCGTGCTCAGCGTCCTCCAGCACCTGGACACCGACCTCGGTCCCGCGGAGCTGTTCAAGCTCGCCCAGGCGGTGGCCCAGGTCGACCCGGGCAAGATCACGGGCTGCGTGGTCCCGGGTGGGATCGGCAACGTCGGCGGCGCCAGCGTGGTCATCCCGAGCACGTCGACGGCGCGCGCCTACGGCGACGACGCGCGCGACGACGCGGTCATCACGAGCTGCTGACCTCGCGGGCCCCCCGGCCGGCGAGCTCGTCCGCGCGCTCGTTGCCGGGGTCCCCGGCGTGCCCCTTGACCCAGTTCCAGGTCACGTCGTGGCGCGCCGCCGCCTCGTCGAGGCGGCGCCACAGGTCCTCGTTCTTGACCGGCTGCTTCGACGCGGTCCGCCAGCCGTTCGCCTTCCACTTGGCGACCCACGACAGGATCCCGTTGCGGACGTAGCTGCTGTCGGTGAACAGCTCCACCCGCGAGGGGCGGTTGAGCGTCTCCAGTGCCTGGATGGCCGCCATCAGCTCCATCCGGTTGTTCGTGGTGGCCGGCTCGCCCCCGTAGAGCTCTCGCTCGTGGGCGCCGTAGGTGAGCACCGCGCCCCAGCCGCCGGGGCCGGGGTTCCCGAGGCAGGCCCCGTCGGTGTAGACGGTGACGACCAGCTCCTCGGCGGTCGGGTCGGGGGTGTCGGCGGCGGCGTCGGCGGGTGAGACAGGCACCTGCGGATAGTAGTGCCGTGCCCTCGTGCGAGGGTCGCCCCATGGTGTCGCGCAGGTCGGTCCGGGTGATCCTCGTCGCGGTGGGGCTCGGGTGCGCGGTCGCCACCTCCGTCGTCGGCTGCACGGACGACCCGGCGAGCGACCCGACGGGCGAGGGGACCTCGGTCGGCGCGGAGGCGGCCGCGGAGCCGCTCGACCGGGCGACCGTCCGCACCGCCCGCCGGCACCTCGAGGCGCTCGGCCGGGTCGACCGGCACCCGGCCGGCGTGCCGGCGTACCGGCGCGACGCGTTCGGCACGGCCTGGGCCGACACCGACGGCGACGGCTGCAACCAGCGCGACGACGTGCTGCTGCGCGACTCGGTGCCGGAGTCGACCACGGTGCAGCAGCAGGGCTCGTGCGACCACGACGTGCTGGCCGGCACCTGGATCGACCCCTACACGGGTGCCACGCTGACCTTCGACGACCTCAAGGACCCTCGCCAGGCCCAGGCGATCCAGATCGACCACGTGGTGCCGCTGGCCGAGGCGTGGATCTCCGGCGCGGCCGCGTGGAGCGACGAGCGCCGCAAGGCCTACGCCAACGACCTGGGCGTGCTGCTCGCGGTCGACGGACCGACCAACGCGGCCAAGGGTGCTGACGACCCGGCCGCCTGGCGCCCGCGCAAGGGCTACCAGTGCGAGTACGCCGTCCGCTGGGTGACCACCAAGTACCGCTGGGGCCTGGCCGCCGACGCCAGCGAGGTGGCGGCGCTGGGGGAGATGCTCGACTTCTGCTGACGCCCCGGGCCGAACGGCCCTTGACCGGCTCCGCATCCGGAACGACGGTGGTGCTTGTCGAGGGGTCGCTGGGAGCGAGGCGGTGGTGGACACCAGCGGAGGCAACACGCCGCGAGGGGCGCGATGGACCTGGGGGCGGGGGGCCACGCTGCTCGCGGGGCTCGTGGGGCTCGTGGTCACGTCGGTGTTGCTGGTGCTCGGGCCCCCGCAGCCGGCGGCGGCCACCCCCGGCCTGACCCTCGATCCCCCCTCGGGCCCCGCGGGGAGCACGGTCCGAGCGGAGGCCACCGGCTTCGAGGTCTGCGGGGCCGGGACCGGCACCCTGGTGGTCCTCTGGGACGGCCGGGAGGAGTTTCGGGTGGTCCTGGACGGCGGCCGGGCCGAGGTGGTGCTCGTCGTTCCCGCGGACGCCTCGCCGGGGGTGCACGAGGTGGTCGTGACCTGCGCGGACGAGGAGTTCGTGGACGCGGGCACCCGTTTCGAGGTCACGCCGGCCGGCGAGGGGGAGACCACCACGACCCCGTCCGATGTGACCACGCCCACGACCGAGGTGACCACGCCGCCGACGGAGGTGACCACGGTGCCGACCGAGGCGACCACGGTGCTCCCGCCGGAGGTGACCACCGCGCCCCCGACCGACGCGACGTCCCCGGAGCCCGTCGACACGGTCTCGGCGCCGTGGTGGCGCTCGGTCCTCGTGGTCGTCGCCCTGCTCGCCCTCGCCGCCGTCGCCACCGGGGTGGACCGGGTGCTCCGCGTGCGGAGGCAGCGCCGTTGGGTGCTCGAGCACGTCACGGCGGTCCCGGGGCGGCCACCGCCGGGCGCGGTGGAGGTCGAGACCCACGTGCTCGTCGAGGGGGACCGATGAGGCCGGGCACGGCGGGCACACCGGTCGGCGGGATCACCGCGCGGTCGTTCCTGTACCCGGACCATCCCGGGCCGATGGCGGCCCGGGACCTGGGGCACGAGCTGCACCGGCACGGGATCGCGGCCTCGGCGCTGCGGCAGTCGCACCACCGGGTGTCGAGCACCTCCGCGCGCGCCGCGGACGACCGGGTCGCGGCCGCCGCGGTGAACCAGCTCGAGCACGACCTCGGCTCGATGCTGGTCGACGGCTGGCGCGACTGGTGGGCGGTGATGCGGGCGGCCCGGGAGTCGTGGGAGCAGCCCGGCAAGGAGAAGGACGTCGTGCTGGTCTCCCACGACGTCGTCGCGACCCGGCACCCGCGGGTGAACCTGCTGGTGGACGGGGTGCCGGTGCGCACGTTCACCTTCGACCTGACCGCCGGGTTCGCCGTCTCCTCGGCGGAGGCGGCGTTCCGCAACGGCTACCTGGTCGGGGTGCGCAGCGGCCGGTGCACCGTCGAGGTCACGCTCTCCCTCGCGGGACACCGGCTGGCCCGGCGGAAGCACGAGGTCACGCCCGCCGCGCTGCTGCCGCTCGACCCTCCGGAGCCGATCGTTCCGGAGGCCCGCGCCTGGGAGGCCGAGCACCGCCCGGACCAGCACCGGTGACGCGCGGACGCCGCGGTCAGGTCGGCGGCGGGTCGGGGCGCGGGCCGGCGCGGACGACCGAGCCGAACGGGTGCGCCCGCCGGTAGGCGCAGGTCGGGCACAGGTCGCCCTCGCCGGCGGGGTGCGGTGTGGAGCACCGGGCGCAGGCCCGCGTCTCGACCCGGGTCAGCTCGACGTCCCCGGAGGCGGCGAGGTCGAGCAGGGACAGGGACCCGATCGAGGCGAGCGCGTCCTCCGGGCAGAGCCGGATGCACTCCTGCTCCCCGCGGCAGTCCGCCCGCCGGTGCCGCAGGACGGCGAATCCCGCGCGCGTGCCGGGCTCGGTCAGGTGCAGCGCGTCGTGCGGGCAGCCCCGCACGCAGACGCCGCACGCGATGCAGCCGGAGGCGACCAGCAGGGTGGCCACGGGCGCCTCCCCGTCGGGCGCGGGCAGCCCCGACGGCCCCGTGTCCGGGGACGGCGCCGACGCCCGCGCACGACCCTCCCGGCGCAGCGCCGCGAGGGCCGCGATCCCGCGGCCCGGCTCGTCGAGGGAGAGGTCGAACGGTGGCTCGCCCCCGCGCGCCAGACCGAGCAGCCCGCGACGGGAGACGGAGGCGCGGACGGGCGGGCCGTCCTCGAGGGCGACGACGGTGCCGGAGCGCCGCGGCCGTCCGGCGGCGCCGACGTCGCCGTGGGTGACGCCGTCCAGCGTGCGTGACCAGCGCCGAGCGAGCCCCTCGGCCGCCGCGGGGTGCTCGGGGCACGGCGCCACCCGCACCTCCCGCACGCCGCACGCCAGGAGCTGGGCCGGCAGCCCGACGTCCAGGTCGTCGAGGCACCCGGGCAGCACCACGCCGACCGCGTCCGCCGGGACCCGGGGCGCCGGCGCGTGGCGGCACGCCAGCACCGCCAGCGGTGGCGCCCCCGAGCCGAGCAGCCACCGCACCAGGGCCAGGCTGTGGTCGGGCGCCGGGTCGGGGCCCGACCCGGGCACGCTCACCGGCCCCCGGCCGCGGACGTCGCGACCAGCGCCGCCAGGGAGTCCAGCACCCCGAGCGCGAGGTCCGGGAGCGCGCGCATCGGCGGCGTCGAGGCGCGCGCCCGGATCGCCTCCAGCATCGGCGAGGCGAACTGGTCGATGTGCGAGCTCGCGAAGTCGAGGATCTCGTCCTCGGGTCGCACCGGTCCCGGCGGCTCCCGCCCGATCCGCGCGGCGAGGTGGGAGAGGTACATCAGCTCCCGGGAGAAGTGGTCCGCCGGGCAGGTGCCGACGTGCGCCCGCAGCACGCCGCCGGCGGCGTAGCGCGCCTCGAGCGCGGCCACGAGCCCGTCGACGCCGTCGGGGACGTCGACCCAGTCGGACTCGCGGAGGGGAACCGGATCGGCCGGGTCGCGGAGCCGGGCCCAGTCGGCGCGGACGGCGGCGACCTCGAACGGCTCCCCGAGGGATCGCAGCCCGAGCAGGGTGGTGGGGTTGCGGATCGGCCAGGACTGCCGGCCGGCCGGGTCCGCGAGCCGCCCCAGGAACGCTTCGTCGGGCGGCGTGATCAGCAGTCGGGCGACCGCGAATCCCGCGGCCGCGACGGCGACTCCGGCGTCCACCCGGTCCGTCCCGCCCGCTCGTCAGATCCCGACCCGGAGCTGGGTCGTGTAGTGGAGCGTGCGGCCGAGCAGCTCGCTGGCGAGTGCCAGCGCGAAGCAGAGCAGCACCATCATGGCCAGCGACCTCGCCTGGGTCAGCGGGGTCGTCTCGGCCATCCGGTACACGAAGACGCCGAGGACGACCGCGGTGAGGCCGAGCAGCACCAGGCGGATCCACAGCATCGGGCCGTCGGTCATCTCCGCGAGCGTGGCCTGCGCCGCCGCGTCGCCCTGGCCGAGCCGGGCGAGGTAGATCGAGTAGACCACCAGGATCGCCACGCAGGTCGCGGCGCCGACGGCCGCGATCGCCCGGGTGATCCGCACGGTCAGCTGCCACTCCTCCTCGGTGGTGGGGGCGTTGATCTCCGCGACGCGGGCGCGGGTCTGGACCGCGAGCCCGCCCTTGGCGCCGCCGGCCTCGGCACCCGTGTCGGCCTCCGCGTCGGTCTCCGGGGCGGTTCCTCCGTCCGCGTCCTCGTCGGCCTCCTCGGCAGCGCCCCGGGACGCGTGCCAGGCGCGGACGCCGGTCGTCACCATGATCGCCGCGCCCACCGCGAGCGCCCCGAGGAGGACGGTCGTGGCGAAGAAGAAGAACGGGACCTCCCATGTGTTCCAGGCGGGGACCGTGCGCAGCGAGTAGTAGACCATCGACTGCGCCCAGACCAGCCCGATCCCGAGCAGCGCGGCGACGAACGCCACGACCTGCCGCATCGCCCGGCTGCCGATCTGGAACCAGGCCAGGAACGCGAAGAGGAAGCCGGCGCCGGCGAACGCCACGCCGAAGAGGATCTCCCGGGTCAGCCAGGAGGAGTCCCAGTGCCGGATCACGTTGAGGGTGTGGGTGATGTCATGCATGTGCAGGGTCGACACCGCCAGGCCGAAGACCATGGCCGGGCCGATCGCGTAGAGCACCGGGTCGACGACCCGGTCGGGCTGCGCCTTGCCGAGGGTGGCCAGGTACACCACGCCGAGCGCGAGGAAGGTGCCGACGGCCATCTGCGTGAAGACCGTGAACAGCACCATCGGGAGGTCGTGCAGGCTCATCTGTGCTCCTCCGTCAGATCTCGTCGGGGTTGGCGATGCGGCCCGACGCGTGGTCCCAGCGCTCGGAGTCGCGGTGCGGTGTGATCACCAGGTGCGGGTCGGTGAGGCTCGGGTCGGGCAGCGGCGCGAGGCCGCTCTGGTCGCCGTACATCGCCCGGATGTCGTCGATCGGGCCCCAGTCGAGCGCCCGGGACGGGCAGGCCGCGACGCAGGCCGGGGTCAGCCCCTCCGAGCGGTAGTCGAAGCACAGGTCGCACTTCGTCATGTGCCCGATCTCGGCGTTGAACTGCGGCGCGCTGTAGGGGCACGCCCACTCGCAGTAGCGACACCCGACGCACTTGTCGTCGTCGACGTAGACCGTGCCGTCCTCGCGCTTGGTCATCGCGGTGGTCGGGCACACCTCCACGCAGATCGGGTCCTCGCAGTGGTTGCAGGCGATCGAGGTGTAGTAGGTGAAGACGTCCTGGGTGACGGTGTTGTCCTCGTTGAGCAACCACGACCCGCCGGAGTACTCCACGACGCGGCGCCACATGATGCCGACCGGCAGGTCGTGCTTGTCGTTGCACGCGATCCCGCAGGCCTTGCAGCCCGTGCACAGCGACTGGTCGAAGTAGAAGCCGTAGTCGGCGCCCGCGTCGGTCCCGCTCCCGCTCCTCGTGATGGTCCCGGTCCCGCTGACGGACTCGCTGGGGCCGGTGGTCGGGGTCGGGCTCGGGGTCTCGGTCATGTCGTGCTCCTCGGACGGTCAGGCCCTGCCGGTCATGCCTTGACGACGTTGGCGGCGGTGGTGTGGGGGGCGTTCCCCTTCGCCAGCGCCGAGGGATGCAGCGAGGTCAGCGAGTTGGTGTTCCCGCCGACGTCCACCGGGTGGTCGGGGTTGGCCTCGGGAGGTGGCTCGACCTCGTCGGCGCCCTTCGGGTCGAACCACGCGCCCTGCGGGACCGAGATCACTCCCGGCATCACCCGTTCGGTGACGCGGGCCTCCAGCCGGATCGTGCCCCGGTCGTTGTAGACGAAGACCAGGTCGCCGTTCTCGATGTCGCGGTCCTGGGCGTCGACGGTGTTGATCCACGCCGTCTGGTGGTGCGCCTGCTTCAGCCAGTCGACGTTGCCGTAGGAGGAGTGCGTGCGCCCCTTGAAGTGGTGGCCGATGACCTGGAAGGGGTACTCGTCCGACGCCCGGGTCTCCAGCGGCCCCTCCCAGGTCTCCACGTACTCCGGCAGCGGGACCAGGCGGTCGCCGGCCTGCTCCGGGTGGAAGACGCCGAACACCCACTTCTCCGCCATGGCGGCGAGCCGGTCGGAGTAGATCTCGATCTTGCCGGACGGCGTGGGCAGGGGGTTGGCCTTCGGGTTCTTGCGGAAGTCGGCGAGCGAGACCCCCGGACCGAGGTCGCGGCGGTAGATGCCCATCTCCTTCCACTCGTCGTAGTCGGGGAGCGTCGGATCGACCTCGCGGCTCTGCCTGATCGCCTCGCGCAGCCACTCCTCGCGGGTCTTCCCGCCGGTGAACTCGTCCTTGGTGCCGAGGCGCTCGGCCAGGTCGGTGCAGATGTCGAAGATGCTGCGGCACTCGTAGAGCGGCTCGATCGCCTGGCTGGAGATGATCCCGTACGCCATCGGGCCGCCGTTCTCGCCGGGGTGGATGTCGTCCTCCTCGGCGGTGGAGGTCCCGGGCAGGATGTAGTCGGCGTACCGGGCGGAGACCGTGTACTGGATGTCGCAGACGACGATCAGCTCGCACATCGTGTCGTCCTGGAGGATCTTGATCGAGGCGTTGTTGTCGCCGGTCTGGTTGACGATCGAGTTGCCCGAGTACTGCCAGACCATCTTGATCGGCACCTCGAGCCGGGTGTTGGTCGCGTTGCCCTTCTCGTCGACCGGCACCTCGCCGTCGCGGACCCCCGGTGCCGGCTTCTTCAGGACGCCGGCGTTGAAGGTGTCCATCTGCTCGCCGTACTGGATGGCATCGAGCCAGCCGAACACCGAGATGATCTTCTCCGACGGGTTGATCAGCTCGGTGTTGAACGGCTCGACGATGGAGAGGTACTGGGCCCCCTCGCGGGCGCCCGTCCCGCCGCCGGGGATGCCGACGTTGCCGGTGGCGGCGGCCAGCAGGAAGATCGCCCGCGCCGAGTTCTCGCCGTTGGCGTGCCGCTGCGGGCCCCAGCCCTGGGTGATCGCGCACGGCTTGGCGCCGGCGATCTCCCGGGCCAGCTGGCGGATCTTGACGGCCGGGATCCCGGTGATGTCGGCGGCCCACTCCGGCGTCTTCTCGGTCGTGTCCGGGCCCTTGCCCAGCAGGTAGCTGCGGTAGGAGGAGTTCTTCGGCGCGCCCTTCGGCAGGGTCTTCTCGTCGAACCCGACGCAGTACTTGTCGAGGAACTCCTGGTCGTGGAGGTCCTCGGTGACCATCACGTGGATCATCCCCGCGATGAGCGCGGCGTCGGTGCCCGGCCGCAGGGGGACCCACTCGTCGCCGAGCAGGGCCGCGGTCTCGGAGTAGCGGGGGTCCACGATGATCGTGCGCACCCCGTGCTCCTTCCTGGTCTGCTGGGAGACCAGCAGCTGGCCGCCGCCCGACATCCGGGTCTCGAGCGGGTTGTTGCCGAACATCACCTGCAGCTCGGAGTTCTTGACGTCGTCGAAGGTGTTCCCGTCGACCCAGGTGCCGTAGAAGTACGGGTAGGCGGCCGTGATCTCGGTGGTCGAGTAGTCGGCGTAGTGGTCGAGGTAGCCGCCCCAGGTGTTCATCAGCCGGGCGAACGGGCTCTGGTCGGGCGGCCAGGACTTCGCCATCACCGAGCCGAGGGTCCCGGTGCCGTAGTTGATGTAGATGGCCTCGTTGCCGAACCGGGCCTTGATGTCCTCCATCTTCTCGGCGATCTCGTCGAGCGCCTGGTCCCAGGAGATGGTCTCCCACTCCTCGTCGCCGCGCTTCGTCCCCGCCTTGCGCTTCATCGGCTTCTTCAGCCGGTCCGGGTTGTAGATCCGGTGCCGGATGGACCGGCCGCGGACGCAGGCCCGCACCTGCTGGCTGCCGAGCTCGTTGGTCCCGGTGTTGTCGGGCAGGACGCGGACCACCGTGCCGTCCTTGACCTCGAGCCGCACCGGGCAGCGCGACCCGCAGTTGACCGTGCAGGCCGACCAGTAGACGGTCGTGTCCTCCTCGGCGGGCGCCGAGGAGGCGCGCCCCGGCATGCCGAGCTGGGTCGCGGTCGGGACGAGCGCCGCGGTGCCGCCGACGGCGGCCGACCACTTCAGGAACGTGCGCCGGTCGCTGCCCGTCGTGCCGGGCTCGTCCGGGGCGTCGGTGTTGATCGTCATGGTGGGTCCTCCGAGTAGGACGGCCATAGATCGCTCATCTTGTGTAACACCGGCGGCGGGACGGCGCTAGCCCCTCGGGGGAGGAACCGCGGGGGACTCAGCGTCGGGCGGCGTCGCTCTCGGGCAACCCGAGTGCCGAGCGGCACGAGTCGAGGGCGCCCCGGGTGAGCAGTGCGACGCCCGCCATGAAGTCGGTCCGGGCCGCCTCCTCCACCCGCGCGAGCACCGCCGGGGCCCAGGGCAGCAGGTGGTCGGCCAGGAAGGCGCGTGCCGGCGCCAGCGCGGCCTCCGCGAGGGCGTCGTCCGGCGCGCCGACGGCCCGCAGCAGCGCCTGGGCCATGAAGTCGAGCTCCAGCCCGATGTGGTCGTCGGGCTCCAGGTTGAGCTGGGGGGCCTGGAGCCCGAGCGCGCGGTAGGCCTCGCGCACCTCCAGCGTGGCCGTGTCGAAGACCAGGCGGTCCTCGCCGCGGTGCACCGACTCGTACGGCGCGACCAGCGCCACGGCGGAGACGCCGTACAGGCGGTCGTGGTCGGCGCGGACCCGGGCGGCGTCCTCGCCCGCGTCGCGGGAGCAGCGCAGGCGCGCCAGCCCGGCCGCCGCGTCCGGACCGTCCGGGAGCGGCCACTCGTCGAGCAGCGCGCCGATCGCGGTCAGCGCCTCGTCCGACGGCGGCTCCCGGTGCAGGCGGCCGAGCACGCCGAATGCGGCCGCGTGGTGCTCCCAGAGCGTGCGATCGAACGCCATCGGTCCTCCCGGGGCCGAGCTGCCGGTGGGGGACCACCCTGCCACGGGCGCGGGGAAACGGAAGGGCCCCGCTCGCCGACATCGGCGGGCGGGGCCCTTCGGATGCGCCTCCGGCAGGATTCGAACCTGCGGCACCTGGTACCGGAAACCAGTGCTCTATCCCCTGAGCTACGGAGGCATCGCGCCACCTCAGCGGCGCGCGCCGAACACTACCGGGTCCTATCGGTGCGAGAGAAACCGGGAGCCGCCGATACGCTGTGCCGGTGACACCAGAGCAGCTCTCCGCCACCGTCGTCGGCACCCTCGAGGCACTCGTCGAGGAGGGCGCCCTGGCGCTGCCCGACGGCGTCCCGGCCACCGTGACCGTGGAGCGTCCCCGGCAGAAGGGGCACGGCGACTACGCCACCAACGTCGCGCTGCAGCTGGCCAAGAAGGCCGGCACCAACCCGCGCGCGCTCGGCGAGCTGATCGCGGCCCGCCTGACCGAGGCCGACGGCATCGGCGGGGTCGAGATCGCGGGGCCCGGCTTCCTCAACATCAGCGTCGAGGCCGGCGCCCAGGGTCGCCTGGCGGGCGAGATCGTCGCCGCGGGCGCGGCGTACGGCCGCACCGACACCCTGGCCGGGCAGAGGATCAACGTCGAGTTCATCTCGGCCAACCCGACCGGCCCGCTGCACCTGGGGCACACCCGCTGGGCCGTGCTCGGCGACGCGATCGGCCGCGTGCTGACCGCCGCCGGCGCCGAGGTGACCCGCGAGTTCTACATCAACGACCGCGGCGTGCAGATGAACAACTTCGCGGCCTCGATCATCGCCGCCGCGCTCGGCGAGCCGACCCCGGAGAACGGGTACGCCGGCGGCTACATCGACGACCTCGCGAAGGCGGTCGGCGCGGCCAGCCCCGGCATCTTCGAGCTGCCCGCCGAGGAGCGCCTGGCCGCCGTCCGGGCACGGGGCTACGAGATCCAGCTCCAGGAGCAGCAGGACCAGCTCGCGATGTTCAACACGCACTTCGACGTGTGGTTCTCCGAGCTGTCGCTGCACGAGTCGGGCTCCGTGCCCGACACCCTGGCCCGCCTCAAGGAGCTCGGCCACGTCTTCGAGGACGGCGGCGCGCTGTGGATGCGCACCACCGACTTCGGCGACGACAAGGACCGGGTGCTGATCAAGTCCGACGGCGAGCTGACCTACTTCGCCTCGGACACGGCGTACTACCTGAACAAGCGCGAGCGCGGCTTCGACCGCTGCCTCTACCTGCTGGGCGCCGACCACCACGGCTACGTCGGCCGGCTCAAGGCGATGGCCTCCTGCGTGGGCGACGACCCGGCGCAGACCCTGGACGTGCTGATCGGCCAGCTGGTCAAGATCTACCGCGACGGCGCCGAGCTCAAGCTCTCCAAGCGCGCGGGCACCATCGTCACGCTCAACGAGCTGGCCGAGGAGATCGGCGTGGACGCGCTGCGCTACTCGCTGGCCCGCTACCCGGCCGACTCGCCGCTGACCCTCGACGTCGCCGAGATCACCAAGGCGTCCAACGACAACCCGGTCTACTACGTGCAGTACGCCCACGCGCGGACCTGCCGGATGATCGAGAACGCCCGCGACCTCGGCATGGCGCTCCCCGATGTGACGACCGGGGAGTTCGACCCCTCGCTGCTCGGCCACGAGCGCGACGGCGACCTGGTGCGCGCGCTGGCGGACTTCCCGCGGGTGGTGGCCAGCGCCGCCGAGCTGCGCGAGCCGCACCGGATCGCCCGCTACCTGGAGGACACCGCCTCGGTGTTCAACAAGTGGTACGACACCAAGGAGTGCCGGATGCTGCCGCAGGGCGACGAGCCCGTCGGCCCGGCGAACCTGGCCCGCCTGGTGCTCGTGGTCGCGGTGCAGACGGTGATCGCCAACGGTCTCGACCTGCTCGGCGTCTCCGCGCCCGAGCGCATGTGATCGCGGGGGACCGGAGATGACCCACGAGGCCGGCTGGGCGCACGCGCCCGGAGCCCTGCGCGGACCCGCCTGGCTGAGCGCGCCCGCCGACGTCAACGCGCTCGTCCCGCAGCTGTGGTCGAGCACCGCCCACAAGCGCGACGGCGACCTGGTCGTCGGCGGCATCGCCGTCGCCGACGTGGTGGCCGAGCACACCACCCCGGCGTACGTCCTGGACGAGGAGGACTTCCGCGGCCGCGCCCGCGCCTTCCGCGACGCCTTCGAGGGCTGGGACGTCTACTACGCCGGCAAGGCGTTCCTGTGCACCGAGGTGGCCCGCTGGGTCGCGGACGAGGGGCTCCACCTCGACGTCTGCTCCGGTGGCGAGCTGACCGTCGCCCTGCGCGCCGGCGTGGACCCGCGGCTGATCGGCTACCACGGCAACAACAAGACCGTCGCCGAGCTGCGCCGGGCCGTCGCGCTCGGCGTGGGCCGGATCATCGTCGACTCGCTGACCGAGGTCGAGCGGCTGGAGATGATCACCCGTGACACCGGCCTGACGGCCCGGGTGATGGTGCGCGTCACCGCCGGCGTCGAGGCGCACACGCACGAGTACATCGCGACCGCGCACGAGGACCAGAAGTTCGGTCTCTCGATCACCTCCGGCGACGCCCTGGAGGCGGTACGCCGCCTCGCCGCCGCGCCGGGCATCGAGCTGCTCGGCCTGCACTCCCACATCGGCAGCCAGATCTTCGACGCCGCCGGCTTCGAGGTGGCCGCGCGCCGCGTCCTCGGCCTGCACGCCCGGGTCGCCGACGAGCTCGGCGTGACCATGCCCGAGATGGACCTCGGCGGCGGCTTCGGCATCGCCTACACGACGCAGGACGACCCGTCGACGCCCGCCGCGCTGGCCGAGGCGATGCGCGCGATCGTGGCGCACGAGTGCCGCGCGCTCGGGATCGAGCAGCCGCGGTTCTCGATCGAGCCGGGCCGCGCCATCGTCGGGCCGTCGATGTGCACCGTCTACACCGTCGGCACGGTCAAGCCGGTCACGCTCGACGCGGGCGCCGTGCGCACCTACGTCAGCGTCGACGGCGGGATGAGCGACAACATCCGCACCGCGCTCTACGACGCCGACTACTCCTGCACGCTGGCCGCCCGCGACTCCGACGCGCCGGCGCTGCTGGCCCGGGTCGTCGGCAAGCACTGCGAGGCCGGCGACATCGTGGTCCGCGACGAGTTCCTGCCCGCCGACGTCGCCCCGGGTGACCTGCTGGCGGTGCCCGGGACGGGCGCGTACTGCCGCTCGATGGCCTCGAACTACAACCACGCGCTGCGCCCGCCGGTGATCGCGGTGCGGGACGGTGTCGCGCGCGTCGTGGTGAGGCGGGAGACTGAGGACGACTTGTTGGCAACGGATGTGGGTTGAATGAGTGAGGGAGACAAGCGGTCGGGTGTCCGACCGCTGAAGGTGGCCGTGCTCGGGTGCGGGTCGGTCGGGTCCCAGGTGATCCGGCTGCTCGACGAGCAGGCCTCGGACCTGGCGGCCCGGGTGGGAGCCCCGGTCGAGCTGGCGGGCGTCGCGGTGCGGCGTCTCGAGGCCGAGCGCGAGGTGGAGGTGCCCGAGGGGCTGCTGACCACCGACGCGCTGGGCCTGGTGACCCGCGGCGACATCGACCTGGTGGTCGAGGTGATCGGCGGCATCGAGCCGGCGCGCACCCTGATCCTGGCGGCGCTGGAGAGCGGCGCCTCGGTGGTGACCGCCAACAAGGCGCTGCTGGCCGAGGACGGCCCGACCCTGTTCGAGGCCGCCGAGAAGGCCGGCCGCGACCTGTACTACGAGGCCGCCGTGGCCGGGGCGATCCCGATCCTGCGCCCGCTGCGCGAGTCGCTGGCCGGCGACCGGGTGACCCGGGTGCTGGGCATCGTCAACGGCACCACGAACTTCATCCTGGACAAGATGGACACCCTCGGCAGCGGCTTCGAGGAGGCGCTGGAGGAGGCCCAGGAGCTCGGCTACGCCGAGGCCGACCCGACCGCCGACGTCGAGGGCTTCGACGCCGCCGCGAAGGCCGCGATCCTGGCCAGCCTGGCGTTCCACTCCCGGGTCACCGCCGCCGACGTGCACCGCGAGGGCATCACCGAGGTGACCGCCGGCGACGTGCGCTCGGCGCGCGAGATGGGCAGCGTCGTCAAGCTGCTCGCGATCGCCGAGCTGGGCACCAGCGACTCGGGCGAGCAGGCCGTCTCGGTCCGCGTGCACCCGGCGATGATCCCCCGGTCGCACCCGCTGGCCAGCGTCCGCGAGGCCTACAACGCGGTCTTCGTCGAGTCCGAGGCCGCGGGCCAGCTGATGTTCTACGGCCCCGGCGCCGGCGGCTCGCCGACCGCGAGCGCGGTGCTGGGCGACCTGGTCACGGTCGCCCGCAACCACCTGGCCGAGACGCGCGGCGCCGGCGAGTCGGCGTACGCCGACCGGGCGGTGCTGCCGATGGGGCAGACCCGCACCCGCTACCACGTCGCGATCGACGTGGACGACCGCGCCGGCGTGCTGGCCGCGGTGGCGCACGCCTTCGCCGACCACGGGGTGTCGATCCAGACCGTGCGCCAGGAGGGCCGCGGCGACGACGCCCAGCTGGTCGTGGTCTCGCACGAGGCCTCCGACGCGCAGCTGTCGGCGACCGTGGAGCAGCTGCGCACCATGGACATCGTCCGCGAGGTCACCTCGGTGATGCGGGTGGAAGGCGCCGAGGAATGAGCGAGGGAATGAGCGAGGCCGTGGGTCTGAAGCCGGCAACCGCCCACCAGTGGCGCGGGGTCATCGAGGAGTACCGACCGCTGCTGGACATCCCGGCGGACACGCCGGCGGTCACGCTGCGCGAGGGCGGCACCCCGCTGGTGCACTCCGGCTGGCTCTCGGACCTGACCGGTGCCGAGGTCTGGCTCAAGGTCGAGGGCAACAACCCGACCGGCTCGTTCAAGGACCGGGGGATGACCACCGCGCTGTCGGTGGCCGTCCACGAGGGCGCCCGGGCCGTGGTCTGCGCCTCCACCGGCAACACCTCCGCCTCGATGGCCGCCTACGCCGCCAAGGCCGGTGTGACGCCGATCGTCCTCGTCCCCGAGGGCAAGATCGCCGCCGGCAAGATGGCCCAGGCCGTGCTCCACGGCTCCCAGGTGATCCAGGTCCGGGGCAACTTCGACGACTGCCTGCGGATGGCCCGCGAGATGGCGTGGAAGTACCCCGTCGCGCTGGTCAACTCGGTCAACCCGGCCCGCCTCGAGGGGCAGAAGACGGCCGCGTTCGAGATCGTCGACATGCTCGGCGACGCCCCCGACTACCACCTGCTGCCCGTGGGCAACGCCGGCAACATCGCGGCGTACTGGCTCGGCTACACGCAGTACGCCGCCGCCGGCCACGCCAGCAGGCGCCCGGTGATGCGGGGCTTCCAGGCCGAGGGCGCCGCGCCGCTGGTCACCGGTGAGCCGTTCCCGGAGCCGGAGACCAAGGCGACCGCGATCCGGATCGGCAACCCCGCCTCCTGGAAGCTCGCCGAGGCGGCCCGCGACGAGTCCGGCGGCCGGTTCGCCGCCGTCTCCGACGCCCAGATCCTGGCCGCGCAGAAGGAGCTGGCCCGCCGCGACGGCGTCTTCGTCGAGCCCGCCTCGGCGGCCGGCATCGCCGGCCTGCTCGCCGAGCTCGCCGCGGGGGAGTCCTACCGGGGCTCGACGGTGGCGATCACGGTGACCGGGCACGGGCTCAAGGACATCGCGACCGCGCTGGAGGGCCTGGTCCTGCCGGACACCGTGGTGGACGCCGACGTGGACGCGGCCGCCGCCGCGGCCGGCCTCTGAGCGCGGACCCCGCCGCGATGACCTTCGTGGAGGGACCCGTCCGGGTCTCCGTGCCCGCGACCTCGGCCAACCTCGGCCCCGGGTTCGACACGCTCGGGCTGGCGCTGGACCTGCGCGACCGCCTCGAGGCCGAGGTGATCGCCGCCGGCCTGGTGGTCGAGGTGCACGGCGTCGGCGCCGACACGGTGCCGTTGGACGACCGGCACCTGGTGGTCCGCTCGATGCGCGCCGTCTTCGACCGGCTGGGGCTGAACCCGCCGGGGCTGCGGCTGGTCTGCCACAACGTGATCCCGCACGCCCGCGGCCTGGGCTCGTCCTCGGCCGCGATCGTGGCCGGGGTCTGGCTGGCCCGCGAGCTGGTCGCCGGCGGCCGGCTGCTGCTCGACGACGCCGCGCTGCTGGACCTCGCCGCGGGGATCGAGGGACACCCGGACAACGTCGCGCCGGCGCTGTACGGCGGCTTCGTGATCTCCGGGCAGGACCCCGACGGCTCGTTCTACGCCGTGCCCGGCTCCGTGGACCCGCGGGTCGGCGCCGTCGTGTTCGTGCCGTCCGAGCCGGTCTCGACCGAGGTCGCGCGCGGGCTGCTGCCCGCCGAGGTGCCGCACGCGGACGCCGCCCGCAACGCGGGCCGCGCGGCGCTGCTGGTGGCCGCGCTGGCCAGCAGCCCCGACGAGTTGCTCCGCGCCACGGAGGACCGGCTGCACCAGGAGTACCGGCGCCCGGCGATGCCCGACAGCCTGGCCCTGATCTCCGAGCTCCGCGCCGACGGCGTACCGGCGGTGGTGTCGGGGGCGGGGCCCACGGTCCTGGCCTTCGTCGACGCCGGCCGCGACTCCGAGTCGGAGGCGCTGGTGCGGCGGTGCCCGGCCGGGTGGCAGGCGCACGTGCTGCCGGTCGACCCGCGCGGCGCCATCGCCGACTGACCTGTCGGTGGTTGAGGTGCGAGCGCAGCGAGCCTCGAAACCACCATCTCGCTGCTCACCGGGCATCCTCCTGCGGGGAGCGGTGCCCGGTGGTACATTGACTGCGCGCCAGCGGGCTCTCCGCGGCGCTAGCCCGTGGCCAGTCCGGCCCGATGCTCGCTCTCGATGCCGGCACCGTCCCGCGACCGCGCCCCGGGGATTCTGACCAGAGGCCACCGGCGGTGGAGAACGCCGCGTGCGGGTGGCTGTGATACGTGGGAAGGACCTCACGTGACCGAAACCAGCGAACCCACCACGGCGCAGTCGGCGCCGGCGAAGAAGCGCGGTGGGCTCAACTCGATGCTGCTCGCCGACCTCAAGGCGATGGCGGGCAGCATGGGCATCGCCGGAGCCAGCGGGATGAAGAAGGCCCAGCTGATCGAGGCGATCAAGGCCGTCCAGTCCCAGCAGACCGGCTCGGCCCGACCCGACGTCCCCGCCAAGGAGAAGCCCGCGAAGGCCGCGCCCGCGAAGGAGCAGCAGCCCGCGAAGGAGCAGCAGCCCGCGAAGGACGCGCCCGCGAAGGAGCAGCCGGCGGACAAGTCCGCGGAGAAGCCCGCGGAGAAGGCCGACGGCGAGGGTGCCCCGCAGGGCGGCTCCCGCCGCCGTCAGCGCCAGCAGCCGCAGCAGGACCGGTCGGCCGACAAGCAGGCGGACAAGCCCGCCGACAAGCAGTCGGACAGGCAGTCCGAGAAGCCGTCGGACAAGCAGTCCGAGAAGCAGCAGTCCGACAGGCAGCAGCCCGACAGGCAGCAGGCCGACAGGCAGCAGCCCGACAAGCAGCAGGCCGACAGGCAGCAGGCCGACCACGACGGAGACGATGACGGTGACGGCGACGGCGGCAGCCGCCGCAACCGCCGCCGCCGGGGCCGCGACCGCGCGAGCCGCAGCGGCCGCGGCGAGCCCGACACCGAGGTGCGCGAGGACGACGTCCTGGTGCCGGCCGCCGGCATCCTCGACGTCCTCGACAACTACGCGTTCGTGCGGACCAGTGGCTACCTGGCCGGCGCCGACGACGTCTACCTGTCGCTGTCGCTGGTCCGCAAGTACGGCCTGCGGCGCGGCGACGCCGTGGCCGGCCAGGTCCGCCAGCCGCGCGAGGGCGAGCGCCGGGAGAAGTTCAACCCGATGGTGCGGATCGACTCCGTCAACGGGGCCGACCCCGAGCTGGCCAAGAACCGCGGCGAGTTCGACAGCCTGACGCCGGTCCACCCGACCGACCGGCTGCGCCTGGAGACGACGCCGGAGAACACCACCGGCCGGGTCATCGACCTGGTGGCGCCGATCGGCAAGGGCCAGCGCGGGCTGGTCCTCTCGCCGCCCAAGGCCGGCAAGAGCCGGCTGCTGCAGTCGGTGGCGGCCTCGATCAGCGCGAACAACCCGGAGAGCCACCTGATGGTGGTGCTGCTCGACGCCCGCCCCGAGGAGGTCACCGAGTTCCAGCGGGCCGTGCGCGGCGAGGTCATCGCCAGCACGTTCGACCGGCCGGCCGCGGAGCAGACCAGCCTCGCCGAGCTCGCCATCGAGCGCGCGAAGCGGCTGGTGGAGCTGGGCCACGACGTGGTGGTGCTCTGCGACGGCCTGACCCGGCTGGCGCGCGCCTACCACCACGCCTCGGCCGGCGGCCGGGTCAGCCACGGCGTCCTCGACGTCGCGGCGGTCCACCCGCCGAAGTACTTCTTCGGCGCGGCCCGCAACGTCGAGGGTGGCGGCTCGCTGACCATCCTGGCGACGGCGGCGTTCGACACCGGCTCCACGACCGACCACCTGATCCTGGAGGAGCTCTCCGGCACCGCGAACGCCGAGATCGTGCTGCGCCGGGACCTGGCGCAGGAGCGGGTCTTCCCGGCGATCGACCCGGTCGCCTCCGGGACCAGCCGCGACGACCTGCTGCTGAGCGAGCAGGAGCTGGAGATCGTGGGCCGGCTCCGGCGTACCCTCGCCGACGACGACCGCGGCGCCGGGGTGGCGCTCGCGGAGCGGCTCGGCGCGACCCGCACCAACATCGAGCTGCTCACCCAGGTGCAGCGCGCGGGCGCCTGACGCCCGGCGCGGGGGTGGGATCCGGCGATTGGGCCGGCTCCCACCACCCGCGTAGAATCACCGGTTGGCTCCGGTTCACGTCCCGCAACCCGCGTGGACGACCCGGGACCCTCGAACTCCTGTGAGGACATCATGAAGAAGGACATCCACCCGGACTACGTGGTGACCGACGTGACGTGCACCTGTGGCGCCTCGTTCACCACCCGCAGCACCTCCACCTCCGGCAGCATCCACGCCGACGTGTGCTCGCAGTGCCACCCGTTCTACACGGGCAAGCAGAAGATCCTCGACACCGGCGGTCGCGTCGCGAAGTTCGAGGCCAAGTACGGCAAGGCCGCTACCAAGAAGTAGCTGCCCTCGAGCGCCGGTCCTGCCCCACGGGGCGGGGCCGGCGTTTCGTTTTACCCACGCACCCGCCCCGCCACGTCAGGAGCCCGCAGTGTTCGAAGCAGTCGAGGGCATGCTCGCCGAGCACACCGACCTCGAGGGCCGTCTCGCGCTCCCCGAGACCCACGCGGACGCCCGGCTCGCCCGCACGCTCAACCGTCGGTACGCCGAGCTGAGCGGCATCATCGGCACCTGGCGGGAGTGGACCCGCCTGGGTGAGGACGCCGAGGCCGCCCGCGAGCTCGCCGCCGACGACCCGGCGTTCGCCGAGGAGGTCACGGACCTGCTGGCGCAGCGCGAGGAGACCGCCGAGCGGCTGCGCCGGCTGCTGGTGCCCCGCGACGAGGCCGACGACAAGGACGCCCTGCTCGAGGTGAAGTCGGGGGAGGGCGGCGAGGAGAGCGCGCTGTTCGCCGGCGACCTGCTCCGCATGTACAGCCGGTTCGCCGAGCGCCGCGGCTGGAAGGTCGAGGCGATCGACGCGACGCCGTCGGACCTCGGCGGCTACAAGTCGGTGACCGTCGCCGTGAAGGCGTCCGGCAGCCCCGAGCCCGGCCAGGCGCCGTACGCGCTGCTCAAGTTCGAGGGCGGCGTGCACCGCGTCCAGCGGGTCCCGGTGACCGAGTCCCAGGGCCGCATCCACACCAGCGCCGCCGGCGTGCTGGTGATGCCGGAGGCCGAGCAGGTGGACGTGGAGATCCACGACAACGACCTGCGCATCGACGTCTTCCGCAGCAGCGGCCCGGGCGGGCAGAGCGTGAACACCACCGACTCCGCGGTCCGGATCACCCACCTGCCGACCGGGATCGTGGTGAGCTGCCAGAACGAGAAGTCGCAGCTGCAGAACAAGGACCAGGCGATGCGGATCCTGCGCGCGCGGCTGCTGCAGGCCGCCCAGGACGCCGCGGACGCCGAGGCCAGCGACGCCCGGCGCAGCCAGGTGCGCACGGTGGACCGCTCGGAGCGGATCCGCACCTACAACTTCCCGGAGAACCGGATCTCCGACCACCGCACCGGCTACAAGGCCTACAACCTCGACCAGGTGCTCGACGGCGACCTCCAGCCGCTGCTCGACTCGTGCGTCGAGGCCGACATGGCGTCCCGCCTCGCCGCGCTGGAGGGCTGAGTGGCCAGGCCCGCGGACCTGCAGCGCGCGGCGGCCGGTCGGCTCCGCGAGACCGGCGTCGCCAGCCCCGAGTACGACGCCGCCGAGCTGCTCGCGCACGTCCTGGGCACCTCGCGGGCCAGCCTCGCGCTGGTCGGTCACGTCGACGACGCCGCCGCGGCCCGGTACGACGCCCTGGTGGCGCGCCGCGCGGACCGGGAGCCGCTGCAGCACCTGACCGGCACCGCGGCGTTCCGCTACGTCGAGCTGGCGGTCGGCCCCGGCGTCTTCGTGCCGCGGCCGGAGACGGAGCTCCTGGCCGGGTGGGCGGTCGACGCGGCCGCCGCGGTGGCCGCCGCCGGGCGTACCCCGGTGGTGGTCGACCTGTGCACCGGCTCGGGCGCGATCGCCGCGAGCGTGGCCCACGAGGTCCCGGCCGCCGACGTGCACGCGGTGGAGCTCTCCGAGGACGCGCTGGAGTGGGCGCGGCGCAACCTGTCCGGCAGCGGGGTCGACCTGCGCGCCGGCGACCTGGCGACCGCCTTCGAGGACCTGCTGGGCGGGGTCGACGTGGTGGTCTGCAACCCGCCGTACGTGCCGCTCGAGGCGTGGGAGTCGGTCGCCCGCGAGGCCCGCGACCACGATCCGCACCTGGCGCTGTTCTCCGGCGACGACGGCCTGGACGCGATCCGCGTGCTGGCCGGCCGCGGCGCGGACCTGCTCCGCCCGGGCGGCGTGATCGGCGTCGAGCACGCCGACGTCCAGGGCGAGGCGGCGCCCGCGGTCTTCGCCGCGGCGGGCCGCTGGGAGGAGGTCCGCGACCACCGCGACCTCGCGGACCGGCCCCGCTACCTGACCGCGCGGCGGGTCGGGCGCTGACGCGCAAGCGGGTCGGGCGCTGACGCGCCGGACTCCGACTGGCGACGCCGGGTGCTCGCGATGAGAGGATGGGGGCCGTGACTGCGCAGCGCATGCCGACGGGCTCCGAGGAGGAGCGCGACGCCGCCGTCGAGGCCGCGAGCCTCGCGATCCAGCGGGGACGCCTCGTCGTGCTCCCGACCGACACCGTCTACGGGATCGGGGCCGACGCCTTCGACGCCGACGCCGTGGCCCGCCTGCTGGCCGCGAAGGGCCGCGGCCGGGACATGCCGCCGCCCGTGCTGGTCGGCTCCGCGACCACCCTGGACGCACTGGCGACCCGGGTGCCGGGCTACGTCCGTGGCCTGGTGGACGCGTTCTGGCCGGGGCCGCTGACCGTGGTGTGCCACCAGCAGCCCTCGCTGCAGTGGGACCTGGGGGAGACCCGCGGCACGGTCGCGGTCCGGATGCCGGACCACGCGGCCGCCCGCGAGCTGCTGGACCGGACCGGGCCGCTCGCGGTCTCCTCGGCGAACCTGACCGGGCTGGACGCCGCCACGAACGCGGACGCGGCGCTGGAGATGCTGGGGGAGAAGGTCGCCGTGGTGATCGACGGCGGGGACTCCCCGGGCGCCACGCCCTCCACGATCGTCGACGCCACCGGCGAGCGGCCCCGGCTGCTGCGGCTGGGCGCGATCGCCGTCGCGGAGCTGGACGAGGCGCTGAAGGAGTACGGCGTGACCGTCGAGACCGACGAGCCCGCCCAAGCCGACACCGAGCCCGACACCGAGCCCGACACCGAGCCGAGCGAGCCCGCCGAGGGCGCGGCGGCCGGAGGGGAGTGACCCGGTGCGGGAGTACCTGCTGGTCTTCCTGGTCGCGGCGGCGGTGACGTACCTGCTCACCGTGGTCGCCCGGGAGGTCGCGATCCGCACCGGGGCGGTGGCCAAGGTCCGTGACCGCGACGTGCACGCCGAGCCGATCCCCTACATGGGCGGCGTGGCGATGCTCGGCGGCCTGGTCGCCGCCTTCCTGGTCGCCCAGGAGCTGCCGTTCCTCGGCAACAGCGGACCGTTCGTCTTCGACGACGCCCGGTCGGTGCTGATCGCCGGGGCGCTGGTCTGCGGCGTCGGCGTGCTCGACGACATCTTCGAGCTGGACGCGCTCACCAAGTTCGGCGGCCAGGTGCTCGCCGTCGGCTACCTGGTCTACTCCGGCATCCAGTTCCGCTGGTTCTACCAGTCTGACGGCAGCCAGTTCTCCCTCGACGAGGCGCAGGGCGCCCTGCTGACCGCGATGATCGTGCTCACCACGGTCAACGCGGTGAACTTCATCGACGGCCTGGACGGCCTCGCCGCCGGCGTGATCGGGATCAGCGCGATGGCGTTCTTCCTGTTCAGCTACTCGCTGACCGTGCTCAACGACGTCACCCGGGCGACCACCGGTGCGCTGCTCTCCGCGGCGCTGGCCGGCGCCTGCATCGGCTTCATCGCCCACAACTTCCACCCCGCGCGCCTGTTCATGGGGGACTCCGGGTCGATGCTGCTGGGCCTGGTGCTCTCCGCGACGGCGATCACCGTCACCACCCAGTTCTCGCCGGGTGACCTGACCGCCGGCGCGGACGGGGCCCGCGCCAGCCTGCTGCCGGTGCTGCTGCCGGTGGCGCTGCCGGTCCTGATCCTGATCGTGCCGCTGGCCGACCTGGTGCTGGCGGTGGTACGCCGGACACGGGCCGGCCGCTCGCCGTTCGCGCCCGACAAGCAGCACCTGCACCACCGCCTGCTGGAGATCGGGCACTCCCACCGCCGTGCGGTGGTCATCATGTGGCTGTGGGCGGGGCTGATCGCCTTCAGCACCGTCCTGGCCAGCCTGTTCACCGGCACGCTGGTCTGGGTTGGCATCCTCGCCGCGCTGGCCGTGACGGTCGGCCTCACCTTCCTGCTGCCGGCGGCGCACGCGCCGCTGAGGACCACGTCGGTCGCGGATCCGCCCCGCGCGCCGTCTGCCGAGTCGGCTCCACAGGGTGCCGATTCGGACGCTCTCGGGACCTAGTGATAACTTTCACGAACTCTCTGGGGGACCTGTAGGACCCCCTCTGACGTCGATTGAGGACGGCCGCCGATGATGACGACCGCAGCTCCGATCCGGAGCTCAGCCCTCGCCGTTCTGGCGAGCGGTGTCGCCCTCGTGGCGAGCGCGGCCGTCCTGGCCGACGGCACGGCCGTCGCCGGCGCGGTGGTCGGGACCCTGGTCGCGGTCGCCGTCTTCGGCTTCGGTGCCGCGGCGGTGCAGGTCGTGGCCCGGCTGATGCCGGCCGCGTCGCTGCTCTTCGCCCTCGTCACCTACACCTTCCAGGTGGTGGCGATGGCGCTGGTCTTCGTCGCGCTCAACCGCTCGGGACTGCTCGACTCGAGCCTGGACCGCGGCTGGCTCGGCGGCGCGATCATCCTGGGTGCGTTGGTCTGGACCGGCGTGCACCTGGGGACCGCTTCGCGCGCCCGGATTCCGGCCTACGAGCCGGTCCCGGGTGACATGGCCCGTAGTGGCCAGGCGAGCACCGAGGGCGGTGGACGATGACCCCCCGACCGGCTGCTATCCTCCGTCCCGCAATGAGTCAGCCCGACGACTCGCCGAAGGGCGATCCGTGGCGCGCGTTCGGCTACATCGTGGCCGGGGTCGCGTTCTACGGTTTCCTGGGCTGGCTCGCTGATCGTTGGCTCGACACGCACTTCCTGGTGGCGATCGGCGTCGTGCTGGGTGCCGCACTCGGCATCTACATGACGGTCGCCCGGTTCACGCCGGACGACGCCGCGCCCCAGAACCCCACAGACACACACTCGCAGGACACGGAATAAGGAGACCTGGTGAATCTCGCAACCAGCGCCCCCCTCGCCGCCGAAGGCGGCTTCGAAGCGCCCGGTCCTGGGATCTTCGACCTGCCGCCGGTCTTCACCGTCGGCGGCATCGACGTCACCAAGCCGATGCTCCTGCTCGTGCTCTCGGCCCTGGTGGTCTTCGGCTTCCTGTTCGCCGCCGCCCGCCAGCGCGGGATGGTGCCCAGCAAGCTGCAGTTCGCCGGTGAGTCGGCCTACAACTTCACGCGCAACAGCATCGGCCGCGACATCATCGGCAGCCACGACTTCCAGAAGTTCGTGCCCTACCTGACGGCGCTGTTCTTCTTCATCCTGGCGAACAACCTGTTCTCCAGCATCCCGTTCATCCAGTTCCCGACGTTCAGCCGGGCGAGCATGGCCTACGCCCTGGCCGGCCTCTCCTGGGTGATCTACAACGCCGTCGGCATCCACAAGCACGGGCTCGTCGGCTACCTCAAGCTGCAGTGCGTGCCGGCGGGCGTCAGCCCGATCATGTACCCGCTGCTGGTGCCCCTGGAGTTCTTCTCCAACATCCTGGTCCGCCCGGTCACGCTGGCCCTCCGTCTCTTCGCCAACATGTTCGCGGGTCACATCCTGCTGGTGCTGTTCGCGACCGGCGGTCTGTACCTCGTCGAGCACGGCGGCATCGGCTACGTGGCCGGCCCCGTCGCCTGGGTCCTCGCGATCCTGGTCGCGTTCCTCGAGCTCCTGGTGCAGGTGCTGCAGGCCTACGTCTTCACCCTGCTGAACGCCATGTACATCCAGGGCGCGCTCGCCGACGAGCACTGATCAACCCCTGATCGACCCCTGATCAAGCCCCGACCACAACCCACAGTTCTCACACGAGAAAACAACCCGAAAGGAAAGTAGCCATGGGTGGCTCTCTCAACATGATCGGTTACGGCCTGGCTGCCATTGGCCCGGGTATCGGCATCGGTCTCATCTTCGCCGCTTACATCAACGGCGTTGCCCGCCAGCCCGAGGCGCAGAGCCGCCTGCAGTCGATCGCGATCCTCGGGTTCGCGCTCGCCGAGGCGCTGGCCATCATCGGCATCGCCCTGGCCTTCGTGCTCACGGGCTCCAGCACTCAGTGACGCTCGTCGTCTCCGACGACGTCCGTTCCTAGCCCACACCTGATCGACAAGGTCTGAGTATGAAGTCACTGATGGTGATCCTCGCCGCGGAAGGCGGCCACGAGCCGAGCCCGCTTGCGGTCGAGTGGATCGAGGTCGTCCTCGCCCTGATCGTCTTCGGCATCCTGTTCTTCGCCGTGGTGAAGTACGTGGTTCCGAACTTCGAGAAGACGTACGCCGAGCGCACGTCGGCGATCGAGGGCGGACTGGCCGCGGCCGAGACCAAGCAGGCCGAGGCCGACGCCAAGCTCGCCGAGCTCGAGCAGCAGCTCTCGGAGGCCCGCCACGAGGCTGCGCGCATCCGTGAGGAGGCGCGCGAGCAGGGCGCGGCGATCGTGGCCGAGATGCGCGAGCAGGCTCAGGCCGAGTCCGCGCGGATCGTCGACGCCGGCAAGGCGCAGATCGACGCGGAGCGTCAGCAGGCGGTCACGTCGCTGCGCGCCGAGGTCGGCACGCTGGCCACCGGTCTCGCCGGCCGCATCGTCGGGGAGGCCCTCGAGGACGACGAGCGCCAGGCGCGCGTCGTGGAGCGCTTCCTCGCCGAGCTCGAGTCGGCCGACACGGTCGGGAAGGACGCCTGATGCAGTTCCGGGGTGCTTCCGCCGAGGCCGCGGCCGCCCTCACCGACCAGGTCGGTGGGGTGGCCGAGGCCACGGCCGGCGCCGTCGCGGGCGACCTCTACTCGCTGGCGCAGAGCCTGCGGGCCGAGGGCGCGCTGCGCCGGTTCGTCACCGACCAGACCACGCCGGAGCAGGCCCGCAAGGGCCTGGTCACGGAGGTCTTCGGCGGCAAGGTCGACGCCGCGGCGCTGGACCTGCTGACGGCCGCTGTCGGCCGCCGGTGGACCCGGACCCGCGACCTGGCCGACGCGCTGGAGCAGATCAGCGTGGTGGCGTCGGTGCGTGCCGCGGGCGGTGAGGGCGACCGCGTGGTCGCCGAGCTGTTCACGGTCCGCGAGGCGGTGAACGGCGACGCCGGCCTGCGGGGCGCGCTCTCCGACCCCGCCCGTTCGCTGGCGGACAAGGAGTCGCTCGTCGACGACCTGCTCGCCGGCAAGGCGCTCCCGTCCACGGTGGCGCTGACCAAGCAGGCCCTCGGTGGCAGCTACCGCACGGTGACCGCCGCCCTCGAGGACTACGAGAAGGTCGCCGCGGACGTGCTCGGTGAGCGCGTGGCGACGGTGCACGTCGCGCGCGAGCTCACCGCCGCGGACGCGGACCGGTTGGCCGGGGCGCTGTCCCGGCAGTACGACCGCCCGGTCCACCTCAACGTCGTGGTCGACCCCGCGCTGATCGGCGGCCTCCGGGTCGAGATCGGCGACGACGTGATCGACGGCACGATCCTCAGCCGCCTCGACGACGCCCGCCGCAAGATCGCGGGCTGACCGGCGTACTCGCCGAACCCCCACCGACTTCAAGACCTCACGAACAAGAGAGAAGGCACTGAGATGACGGAACTCTCCATCCGTCCCGACGAGATCCGCGACGCGCTCGCCAAGTACGTCGCGGACTACCAGCCCGCCGCTGCCAGCAAGGAAGAGGTCGGCACCGTCGCGGCCGCCGCGGACGGCATCGCCCGCGTGGCCGGCCTGCCCTCGGCCATGGCCAACGAGCTCCTGGAGTTCGAGGACGGCACGCTCGGCATCGCGCTGAACCTCGAGGACCGCGAGATCGGCGTCGTCATCCTCGGTGACTTCGACAAGATCGAGGAGGGCCAGACGGTCCGCCGCACCGGCGAGATCCTCTCGGTCCCCGTCGGCGACGGCTACCTCGGCCGCGTCGTGGACCCGCTGGGTGCCCCGATCGACGGCCTCGGCGACATCGAGACCACCGGCCGCCGCGCGCTGGAGCTCCAGGCTCCCGGCGTGATGGCGCGCAAGTCGGTGCACGAGCCGCTCGCCACCGGCATCAAGGCGATCGACGCCATGACGCCGATCGGCCGCGGCCAGCGCCAGCTGATCATCGGCGACCGCGCCACCGGCAAGACCACGGTGGCGATCGACACGATCATCAACCAGAAGCAGAACTGGGACTCGGGCGACCCGTCCAAGCAGGTCCGCTGCATCTACGTCGCCATCGGCCAGAAGGGCTCCACCATCGCCTCGGTGCGGGGTGCCCTCGAGGAGGCCGGCGCGCTGGAGTACACCACCATCGTCGCCGCCCCCGCCTCCGACAGCGCGGGCTTCAAGTACCTCGCCCCCTACACCGGCTCGGCCATCGGCCAGCACTGGATGTACGACGGCAAGCACGTCCTGATCGTCTTCGACGACCTGACCAAGCAGGCCGAGGCCTACCGCGCCGTGTCGCTGCTGCTGCGCCGCCCGCCGGGCCGCGAGGCGTACCCGGGTGACGTCTTCTACCTGCACAGCCGGCTGCTCGAGCGCTGCGCGAAGCTCTCGGACGAGCTGGGCGCGGGCTCGATGACCGGTCTGCCGATCATCGAGACCAAGGCCAACGACGTCTCGGCGTTCATCCCGACCAACGTCATCTCGATCACCGACGGCCAGATCTTCCTGCAGTCGGACCTGTTCGCGGCGAACCAGCGCCCGGCGATCGACGTGGGCATCTCGGTGTCCCGCGTGGGTGGCGCGGCGATGACCAAGGCGATGAAGGCCGTCACCGGCTCGCTCAAGGTCGACCTCGCGCAGTACCGCGCGATGGAGGCGTTCGCGATGTTCGCGTCCGACCTCGACGCCGCCTCGCGTCAGCAGCTGGACCGCGGTCAGCGCCTGATGGCGCTGCTCAAGCAGCCGGCGTACTCGCCGTACCCGGTCGAGGAGATGACCGTCTCCCTGTGGCTGGGCACCTCGGGCCGCCTGGACAAGGTCCCCACCGGCGACGTGCTGCGGTTCGAGGGTGAGTTCCTCGACTACCTGCGCCTCTCGCACGAGGGCCTGCTCGCCAGCATCCGCGAGTCGCTCAAGTTCGAGGTCGAGGACGGCCTCGCCGCCGCCTACGACTCCTTCCTGGACCAGTTCGAGACCTCCGAGGGCAACTCCATCAAGGTCGGCCACGAGGCTGCGGCCGAGGCGCTGGGTGACGAGGAGCTCGAGCAGGAGCAGATCGTCAAGCAGAAGCGGGGCTGATCCCACATGGCCGTATCGCTGCGTGAGTACCGCGCGCGGATCAAGTCGACGGAGTCGATGAAGAAGATCACGCGTGCCATGGAGCTCATCGCTGCGTCCCGGATCATCAAGGCGCAGCAGCGGGCGCAGGCGGCGACGCCGTACGCCCGCGAGCTCACCCGCGCGGTGTCGGCGGTGGCGACGTTCTCGAACGTCGACCACCCGCTGACCCGCGAGGAGGAGAACCCGAAGCGGGCCGCGGTGCTGGTGATCACCAGCGACCGTGGTCTGGCCGGTGCCTACTCCTCGAGCGTCCTGAAGGAGGCCGAGCGGCTGAGCGAGCGGCTGCGCGACGAGGGCAAGGAGATCGACTACTTCCTCGCCGGTCGCAAGGCGGAGGCGTACTTCAAGTTCCGCCAGCGCCCGTTCGTGCAGTCCTGGACCGGCTTCTCCGACCAGCCGACCTACGACAAGGCCGCCGAGATCGGCTCCGCGCTGATCGAGGCCTTCCTCAAGGAGCAGGGCGAGGAGGGCGACGTCGACGAGGTCCACGTGGTCTACACCCGGTTCCGGTCGATGCTGACCCAGGAGCCGACCGCGGTCCGGCTGCTGCCGCTCGAGGTCGTCGAGGGGGAGGAGCCGCCCGCCGAGGGCGACCTGCTGCCGCTCTACGAGTTCGAGCCGTCCCCGGCGAGCGTGCTGGACGGGCTGCTCCCGCAGTACGTCCAGAGCCGGATCTTCTTCAGCCTGCTGCAAGCGGCCGCCTCCGAGCTCGCCGCCCGCCAGAAGGCGATGAAGTCCGCGACGGACAACGCGGAGGAGCTCATCAAGAAGTTCACCCGGATCGCGAACCAGGCTCGCCAGGCCGGGATCACCCAGGAGATCAGTGAGATCGTCGGTGGCGTGAACGCGCTCGCCGACGCCCAGGCCGCGGCCGACTGACGACCAACCGAAACCCTTTCCAGCTCAACGGAGTAAGACAATGACTGCAACCGCTGAAGAGACCACCGCCGCCGGCGCGGCCTCGGTCGGTCGTATCGCCCGGGTGATCGGCCCCGTCGTCGACATCGAGTTCCCGGTCGACGCGATGCCCGACATCTACAACAAGCTCGAGGCCGAGGTCACCCTCGGCGGCGAGACCGCGGTCCTGCCGCTCGAGGTGTCCCAGCACATCGGTGACGGCATGGTCCGGGCCATCTCGCTGAAGCCCACCGACGGCCTGGTCCGCGGCCAGTCGGTCACCGACACCGGTGCCCCGATCGAGGTCCCGGTCGGCGACGTCACGCTCGGCCACGTGTTCAACGCGACCGGTGACGTGCTCAACCTCGCCGAGGGCGAGCAGCTCGAGATCAACGAGCGCTGGGGCATCCACCGCAAGGCGCCCGCGTTCGACCAGCTCGAGTCGAAGACCCAGATGTTCGAGACCGGCATCAAGGTCATCGACCTGCTGACCCCGTACGTGACCGGCGGCAAGATCGGCCTGTTCGGCGGCGCCGGCGTGGGCAAGACCGTGCTCATCCAGGAGATGATCGCCCGCGTGGCCAAGAACCACGCCGGTGTGTCGGTGTTCGCCGGTGTCGGCGAGCGCACCCGTGAGGGCAACGACCTCATCGTCGAGATGCAGGAGGCCGGCGTCTTCGACAAGGTCGCCCTGGTCTTCGGCCAGATGGACGAGCCGCCGGGCACCCGCCTCCGGGTCGCCCTCTCGGCGCTGACGATGGCGGAGTACTTCCGCGACGTGCAGAAGCAGGACGTGCTGCTGTTCATCGACAACATCTTCCGGTTCACCCAGGCCGGCTCGGAGGTCTCCACGCTGCTCGGCCGCATGCCGTCCGCGGTGGGCTACCAGCCGAACCTGGCCGACGAGATGGGCGTGCTGCAGGAGCGGATCACCTCGACCCGCGGTCACTCGATCACCTCGATGCAGGCGATCTACGTGCCGGCGGACGACTACACCGACCCGGCTCCGGCGACCACCTTCGCCCACCTCGACGCGACCACCGAGCTGTCGCGTGAGATCGCGTCGCTGGGTATCTACCCGGCCGTGGACCCGCTGACCTCGACCTCGCGGATCCTCGACCCGCAGTACATCGGTCAGGCGCACTACGACTGCGCGATCCGGGTGAAGCAGATCCTGCAGCGCAACAAGGAGCTCCAGGACATCATCGCCATCCTCGGTGTCGACGAGCTGTCCGAAGAGGACAAGATCATCGTGTCCCGGGCGCGCCGGATCCAGCGGTTCCTGTCGCAGAACACCTACGTCGCCAAGCAGTTCACCGGCATCGAGGGCTCGACCGTCCCCGTGGCGGACACCATCGAGGCGTTCAACAAGATCGCCGACGGTGAGTACGACCACGTGGCCGAGCAGGCGTTCTTCATGTGCGGTGGCCTCGACGACGTCGAGCGCAACTGGGCCGAGATCCAGAAGAGCCTCTGACATGGCCGACACGACTGAGGGCACGCTGCACGTCGAGCTGGTCGCCGCCGACCGGACCGTGTGGTCCGGCGAGGCAGCGATGGTGATCGCGCGCACGACCGAGGGTGACATCGGCGTGCTGCGTGGGCACGCGCCGCTGCTCTCGCTCATGTCCGAGGCGGTCGTGGAGATCCAGGTGTCCGGCACCGACGACGTCGTCGTCGCCGCGGTGTCCGGTGGCTTCATCTCGGTCGCCAACGACCGGGTCTCGGTGCTGTCGGAGATCGTCGAGCTGGGTGAGGAGATCCACGTCGACGCGGTCAAGGCCGACCTGGAGCAGGCGCGCGAGCACCTGCTGCAGTCGCGGGACAACGCCGAGCAGGAGATCCGTCGCGCCGAGACGCGGCTGCGCGCAGCCGAGCGAGTCTCCTAGGCGATGCACTGGTGGGAGTGGCTCGTCGACACTGCGGGTGTCGTGCTGCTCCTGGCTCTTGGATACGGCGCCGGGCTGATCGTCCGGCGCCGTTTCCTTGCCCGCAACGGCGGCACCTTCGAGATGAGCCACCGCATCCGGAGCGGGCGTTCCGGTCGCGGCTGGGCCCTCGGCCTGGGCCGCTACTCGGGTGAGCGCCTGGAGTGGTTCCGGGTGTTCACCCTCTCCCGGCGCCCCGCGCCTCGTGGGCCCGCTCGGACCTGGTCTACGAGGACCAGCGCTCCGCCGTGGGGGAGGAGAGCAGCTCGCTCTTCCCCGACCACGTGGTGATCGTGTGCCGGTCACCCCGCGGCCCCGTGGAGCTCGCGATGAGCCCCTCCTCGCTGACGGGGTTCCAGGCGTGGCTCGAGGCGCGCCCGCCGGGCACCGACTGGAACAAGCAGTAGCCAGCCGGCTCGGCGTTCACCCGTTGGCCGAGTTGGGGGAAAACGACCTCCGAGTTGGGGCCAAGCGACCGGCACCGGTCGCTTGGCCCCAACTCGGAGGTCGCTTTCCCCCAACTCGGCAGTCCGGGTGTCAGTCCGTGAACAGCGAGCGGATGTCGTCGGCGTCCAGCGCGGTCGTCATCGCGCCCTCGCCGTCGATCACCTGGGCGAAGAGCTCGGCCTTGCGCGCCTTGAGCTCCATCACCTTCTCCTCGACCGTGTCGGTGGCGACCATCCGGTAGACGTGCACCCGCGAGGTCTGGCCGATCCGGTGTGCGCGGTCGACGGCCTGCGCCTCCGCGGCCGGGTTCCACCACGGGTCGAGCACGAACACGTAGTCGGCCTCGGTCAGGGTGAGGCCCGTGCCGCCCGCCTTGAGCGAGATCAGGAAGACCGAGGCGTCGCCCTCGCGGAACCGGTCGATCACGCCCTGCCGGTCCCTGGTCGACCCGTCCAGGTAGGCGGTCGGGATGTTGACGTCGGCCAGCGACTCCCGCACCCGGCGCAGGAACGACGTGAACTGGCTGAAGACCAGGGTCCGGTGCCCCTCGGCGGCGATCTCGGCGAGGTGCTCCAGCAGCACCTCGGTCTTCGCCGAGCCGACCCGCTCGTGCTCGGGGTCGACCAGCGCCGGGTCGAGCGCGAGCATGCGCAGCGTCGTGAGCGCGGAGAAGATCGCGACCCGGTTGCGGTCGAAGTCGTCGAGCAGGCCGAGCAGCCGCTGCCGCTCCTTGGCCAGGTGCGCGTCGTACACCCTGCGGTGGCGCTCGGAGAGGTCGACCTCCAGCACCTGCTCCTGCTTCGGCGGCAGGTCGTCGGCGACCAGCTCCTTGGTCCGCCGCAGCAGGAACGGGCGGATCCGCTGCCGGAACCGGTCCAGCGCCGCCCGGTCGCCGCTGCGCTCGACGGGGCGCACCACGTGGTTCTGGAACTCGCGGGGCCACGGGTAGAGGCCGGGGACCGTGATCGAGAGCAGCGCCCACAGCTCCATCAGCCGGTTCTCGAACGGCGTTCCGGTCACCGCGAGCCGGAAGGGGGCGGAGACGGAGCGCGCCGCGGCGTAGGTCTTCGACTGGTGGTTCTTGACCTGCTGCGCCTCGTCGAGCACGAGCCCGCTCCAGGACTCGGCGGCGTAGTCGTCCTCGGCGAGCCGGAGCAGCGTGTACGTCGTGACCACGACGTCGTTGCCGGCGGCGAGCCCGGCGACGTCGTCGGTCCGACGCGCGGCCACGCCGACCTTCAGGTGGGGCGCGTGCCGGGCGGCCTCGCCGGCCCAGGCCGTCACCACGCTGGTCGGGGCCACCACCAGGAACGGCGGGTCCTCGGGCCGCCGCGCCCGGGCGTGGGCGATGAGGGTCAGCACCTGCAGCGTCTTGCCCAGACCCATGTCGTCGGCCAGGATCCCGCCGAGCCCGTGCTCCCAGAGGAAGGCCAGCCACCAGAAGCCCTCGCGCTGGTAGGAGCGCAGGTCGGTGCCGATGCCGGTCGGCTCCGGCCGCGGGATCTCCTCCAGGTCGCGCAGCGCGCGGGCGCGGCGCACCCACTCGGCCGCCTCGCTGGCCACCACGCCGGTGTCGGCGAGCTGGGCCCACAGGCCGAGGTCGTGCCGGCCGACGCCGATCCGGTCGCCGTCGGGCTCGCGGAGCTCGGCGGCGGCCGCGACCACGTCGCGCAGCCGGTCGAACTCGGGGCGGTCGGTGGTGATGAACAGGCCGCTGGGCAGGACGAGGTGCTCGCGGCCGAGGGTGAGCGCGGCGATGACGTCGGGCAGCGGGATCGCCTCGCCCTCGACGGTGACGACCACGGCCAGGTCCAGCCAGTCGGTGGTGGCGGCGTCGGCCTCCGCGTCCGGGTCCGGCTCCGGCTCGACGAGGTCGAAGGAGATGCTCGGCGCGCCGGTGGCCTCCCGGAAGTCCGGCCGCTGCTCCTCCTCGACCCGCACGTCCGGGAGGGTGCGCAGGAACGGGAGGTCGTGCAGGCCGAAGGCGAGGGCGTCGCCGTCGAGGATCTCGGTGCGGTCGCGCAGCGCCTCGGGGACGCGCTCGAGGACGGCCGCCTCGGCCGCGGGATCGCGGACGCCGCCGAGGGTGTCGGTGCTGCGCAGGTCGCACCGGAGCGCGGCCGGGCCGTCGTCGTACTGCCACTGCCAGGCGAGCGTCGCGCCGGTCGAGCTGAGCCAGGTGACCGTCAGCACCAGCAGCGGCCGCAGCGGTGACGGCACCTCGACCGCGCCGTCGGGGGAGCGGACCGGAAGCAGGCGGACCAGGCCGCGCAGCCGCTCGCGCAGGTCGGGCACGTCGGCCTCCGGCACGGTGACCGGGTCGCCCTCGAGCAGGTGCCGCGCCGCGGGCGGGATCGGCGTGGACGCCTCGGCCAGGGTCAGCAACCCGTCGGACAGCAGCCCGACGAGGGACGCCGGGTGGCCGATGGGCAGTACGTCGTCGCCGTGGTGGCGCTGCGTGCCGTCGTCGATCGCCACGCGGACCTGCACGGCGCTGCCGCGCTCGGCGGCGGTGACGTCGGCGACCAGCGTGACCGGCTCCTCGGCGAGCACGACGCCGCTCAGCCCGGAGCCGGCGATCAGCCGGACGCCCGCCGCGTCGGCCTCGCGGAGCAGCCGCAGCGCGGTCGGGCCGAACTCGTCGAGCGCGGGCGGGCCCGCGCCGTACCCGGCCGGGCGGTGGGCCTGGAGCAGCGTCTGGAGCGAGCCGACGGCGGCCCCCTGGGCGGGCGGGTGCCGGTGGGTGGCGACCGCGTGCGGGATGTCGGACCACTCGGCGCCGGTGCGCACCCACGGCTGCCGGGCGCCCGGGCGGAGCGGCCGCAGCCGCACGGTGCGGCCGGACCCGAGACCGCGGCGGCGGTCCAGGGAGAACTCCAGGGCCAGCGGTACCTGGGCCTCGACGCCGGGGGCCTGCCGTTGCAGCTCCTCGGCGAGCCGGGTCAGGGTGCGCTGCCAGGGCGCGCTCCGTCCCTGGCCGACGAACCCGCGGCGCAGGTGCAGCGCCAGCGCCGCCCCGTGCTTGCAGAGCGAGCGCACCGGGCAGGTGCAGACCGTGAACAGCCACCCGCTGCCCGAGGTGCCGACCTCGGCGTGCATCTGCACCTGGTAGGGCTCCGGACGCGTGCCGGGCACCACCGCGGTCGCGGTCACCGAGCCCTGGCTCAGCGAGTTGAGCTCGACGTCGGTGACCCGTCCCGCGTAGGGCTGGGCCCGTTCGAGCGTCTCGGGAGCGAAGTGCTCGGTGAGGAACTCGTCGGTGAGGCCGGCAAGGATGTTCATCTCAGCGCCATCGTGGCACGCGGGCGCGACGCCGACGAGTGGGCGGCGGCGCTCCTGCGCTGCGGGCTCAGGCGCCGGCGCCTGCGGCCCGCTCGCCGCCGGGCACCCAGAGCACGTCGCCGTTCTCGCGGTTGGCGTGCCGGGCGAGGATGAAGACCAGGTCCGAGAGCCGGTTCAGGTAGGTGATCGCGAGCGGGTTCATCGTCTCGCCGTGCACGTCGTGGGCCGCCCAGGCGGCGCGCTCGGCGCGCCGGATCACCGTCCGGGCCACGTGCAGGTGCGCGGCCGCCGCGGTGCCGCCGTTGAGGATGAACGAGCGCAGCGTCGGCAGGTCGGCGTTGAACCGGTCGCACCACGCCTCCAGCCGGTCCACGTAGTCCTGCTCGATCCGCAGCGGCGGGTACTCCGGGTCTGCCACCACCGGGGTGCAGAGGTCGGCGCCCACGTCGAACAGGTCGTTCTGGACGTGCAGCAGGACGGAGGCGACCTCGGGGTCGAGCCCGCCGGTCGCCAGGGCGACGCCCAGGTGGGCGTTGGCCTCGTCGACGTCGGCGTACGCGGCCAGGCGCGGATCGGTCTTCGCGGTCACGCTCATGTCGCCCAGGCGCGTCTGCCCGGCGTCGCCGGTGCGGGTGTAGATCCGGGTCAGGTTCACCATGGCTCCAGCCTAGGAGACGCCGCCCCGGGCCCGTCCCGCCGTCCGCGGCCGGCCAGAGAATCTCGGCCTGGAGAGGTGGACATGGAACCTGTTCGACACGCGAGAAATTCCTTGTGCTATGCAACCCAAGGCCGCTCCGGAACGTCACCATTGGTGAGGAAGCCCACAGTCTCGGGAGCTGGGGGCGCGGAGGGAGCAGATGGTGGACACGCTGGAGATCACGGCCGACGGGCCGACGCTGCTCCTACGGGGTGACCTCGACGTGCGGTCGACCGGCGAGGTGCGGACCGCGATCTACGACCACCTGCGCCAGCACGGCGGCGCGATCGTGATCGACCTGCACGGGGTCGTGTCAGTCGACGTCACCGCGCTGCGCGTGATCGGTGCGGCGAGCCGGCGCGCGGTCTGGCGTGGCGACCACATCGCCCTGCGCGGTGCGTCGCCGCAGGTGCTGCGGATGCTGCACCTGACCCACCTGATCCGGGTCGTCCAGCTCGAGCGGGGATCGATCGCGGTCTGAGCCGTGGCGGGCCCGGGAAGGGCGCCGCGTCGTCTTTCCCACACCGGACGCTGTTACCAGCGAGTACGGAATCGGCCTAGGCTGCGCACATGAGCACCACTCCCGCGTCCGCCGACGGTCAGGTCAACCACCCCAAGGATCGCCCCTGGGTGATGCGGACCTACGCCGGCCACTCCACCGCCGAGGCGTCGAACGCGCTCTACCGCACCAACCTGGCCAAGGGCCAGACCGGCCTGTCGGTCGCCTTCGACCTGCCCACGCAGACCGGCTACGACCCCGACAGCCCGCTCGCGCGCGGCGAGGTGGGCAAGGTCGGCGTACCGGTGCCGCACCTGGGGGAGATGCGCAAGCTCTTCGACCAGATCCCCCTGACCGGGATGAACACCTCGATGACGATCAACGCGACCGCCATGTGGCTGCTCGCGATGTACCAGGTCGTCGCGGAGGAGCAGAACCCCGAGCTGTCGCCGGAGGAGGTCGCCGCCCAGCTGGCCGGCACCACCCAGAACGACATCATCAAGGAGTACCTGTCGCGGGGCACCTACGTCTTCGGCCCGGAGCAGTCGCTGCGGCTGACCGCGGACATGATCGCCTACACGGTCAACAACATCCCGAAGTGGAACCCGATCAACATCTGCAGCTACCACCTGCAGGAGGCCGGGGCGACGCCGACGCAGGAGCTGGCCTACGCGCTGTGCACCGCGATGGCCGTCCTGGACACGGTCAAGGCCGCGGGCCAGGTCAGCGACGAGGACTTCGAGAAGGTCGTCGGCCGGATCTCGTTCTTCGTCAACGCCGGCGTCCGGTTCATCGAGGAGACGTGCAAGATGCGCGCCTTCGTCGAGCTCTGGGACGAGATCACCCGCGAGCGCTACGGCGTCACGGACGAGAAGATGCGGCGCTTCCGCTACGGCGTCCAGGTCAACAGCCTCGGACTGACCGAGGCGCAGCCCGAGAACAACGTGCAGCGGATCGTGCTGGAGATGCTCGGCGTGACGCTCTCCAAGAGCGCCCGCGCCCGTGCCGTCCAGCTCCCGGCCTGGAACGAGGCGCTCGGCCTGCCTCGGCCCTGGGACCAGCAGTGGTCGCTGCGGCTGCAGCAGGTGCTGGCCTTCGAGTCCGACCTGCTGGAGTACGACGACATCTTCGACGGCTCGCACGTGATCGAGGCGAAGGTCGCCGAGCTGGTCGCCGGCGCCAAGGCCGAGATCGACCGGGTGCAGGCGATGGGCGGCGCGATCGCCGCCGTCGACTCCGGCTACATGAAGCAGGAGCTCGTCTCCTCCCACGCCGCGCGGCGCGCGCGGATCGAGGGCGGTGAGGAGGTCATCGTCGGCGTGAACCGGTTCGAGACCACCGAGCAGAGCCCGCTGACCGCGGACCTCGACGGCGCGATCATGGTCGCCGACCCCGAGGCCGAGAAGGCCGCGCTGGCCTCCGTCGAGGCGTGGAAGGCGCAGCGCGACCAGGCCGAGGTGGACGCCGCGCTGGCCCGCCTGGCCGACGACGCCAAGACCGGCGCCAACCTGATGACCGCGACCCTGGCCGCCGCCCGCGCCGGGGCCACCACGGGTGAGTGGGCGGCCGCCCTGCGCGGCGTCTTCGGCGAGTTCCGGGCGCCCACCGGCGTCGGCGGCGCGGTCGGCGTGGCCGAGGCCGGCGCCGAGCTGACCGCGGTCCGCGAGCGGGTCAAGGCCACCGGCGAGGAGCTCGGCGGCCGCCTGCGGCTGCTGGTCGGCAAGCCCGGCCTCGACGGCCACTCCAACGGCGCCGAGCAGGTCGCCGTACGGGCCCGCGACGCCGGCTTCGAGGTGATCTACCAGGGCATCCGGCTCACCCCGGAGCAGATCGTCGCCGCGGCGGTCGCGGAGGACGTGCACTGCGTCGGCCTGTCGATCCTCTCGGGCTCCCACATGGAGCTGGTCCCGGCGGTGCTGGACGGCCTGCGGGCCCAGGGCGTCGCCGACATCCCGGTGATCGTCGGCGGGATCATCCCCGAGTCCGACGCCAAGCGGCTCGTCGAGCTCGGCGTCGCCGCGGTCTACACGCCCAAGGACTTCGGGCTGACCGAGATCATGGGCGGCATCGTCGACGTGATCCGCACGGCCAACGACCTGGCCTGACCCGCACGAGGCGCGAGTCGGCAGAAACTTTCTGCCGACTCGCGCTCGTTGTGGGGCTCAGCCGGCGGCGATCACCCGGGCCAGGGAGTCGGGGTCGCGGCCGACCACGGTCGTGCCGTCGGCGGCGGTGAGGATCGGGCGCTGGATCAGCCGAGGGTGGGCGCTCATCAGGCGCACCCACTCCGCGCGGTACGCCGCCTCCTTGGCGGGCAGGCCGACGCCGAGCTTGCGGGCGTCGGCCGTGCGCGCGATCTCCCACGGCTCCAGGCCGAGCCGGCCCAGCACGTCCTCGAGGTCGGCGACGGTCGGCGGGTCGTCGAGGTAGCGGCGGACGACGTACTCGCTCCCGGAGGCCTCGAGCTCGCTCACCGCCGTGCGGCACTTGGAGCAGGCGGGGTTGAGCCAGATCTCGATCACGGCGCCACCCTAGTGCGGGTCAGGGGGTCGTCCCGGCCAGGATCGGGGCAGGTAAGGCTCGCCTATCCTTGTGCTACGTTGCTCGACGTGGGCAAGAAGAAGAGGTCGGGCAAGGCCCGGCTCCCGAAGACCAAGTGCTGCGTCTCCAAGTCGCGCTGCGGTCGCTGCCCGATCCGGATGCTCAAGGAGGGCACCCTGCCGGAGGGGTACACGGTGAAGAAGCGCGAGCTGGTGCGCACCGACGGCAAGAAGGTCACCAAGAAGAAGCTCGCCAAGGCAGCCTGACCTGCGCGTTCGGCCCTCCGGGCCGCCCACTAGGCTTGGCGCCCATGGCAGCCTCCCGCTTCACCGACCAGCTCAACGCCCAGATCGGCAACGAGCTCGCCGCCCACAACCAGTACCTGGCCTGCGCGGTCTACTACGACGCGCTGACGATGCCCCAGATGGCGGCGTTCTTCTACGGCCAGGCGCTCGAGGAGCGCGAGCACGCGATGATGATGGTCCAGTACCTCCTGGACACCGACGCCGAGGTGAGGATCCCGGCGCTGCCGGCGCCGACGGCCGACTTCGGGGACGTGGTGGCCCCGGTCGCGCTCGCCCTGGAGCAGGAGAAGACGGTCACGGCGCAGGTCAACGACCTGGTGCGGATCGCCCGCGAGGAGTACGACTACGCCTCCGAGCAGTTCATGCAGTGGTTCATCAAGGAGCAGGTCGAGGAGGTCGCCACGGTCAGCGACCTGCTCACCGTCGTCACCCGCAGCAAGGACGACGTGAACGCCATCGAGGACTGGGTCGCCCGCGAGGCCGCCGGCGACGAGGCCGACCCGACGGCTCCGCCGGTCGCCGGGGCCTGACCGATCACGGGTAGTCCCTGACGAAAAGCACCTGATCTCCGCGGTTGCGGGTGCTTTTCGTCAGGGACTACCGCGCTTGGCGCGGCGGCGGTACAGCAGAGTCGCCAGCGCCAGGCCGAGTGCGGTGCCCGTGATCCCGCCGATGCCCGGGCCCGCCTCCCCACCGAGGGCGACGCCGAGGAGGATCCCGGCGAAGCCCACCGCGAGGACCAGCAGGATCAGTCCGGCATTGGCGAACATCTCGCGGAAGTAGACCGCGGCGAAGGTGCTGGTGCTGGTGCTGGTGCTGGTGCTGGTGCTGGGGGCGGGGCTCGGCGCGGTCGCGGCGGCCGCCGGCCGCCCGGCGGGGGAGAGCGGTAGCACCCGGACCACGGCGGTGGTCGGCAGCGGCCCGTAGATGTGCGGGAACGTCTCGGCCGCCCCGGGCGCCGCCGGCTCGTCCACCACCGGTACGTCGAGCAGGTCGGTGTCGATGCGGAGCAGCAGCAGCGGCTCGTCGACGTCGGCGTAGAAGGCGGCCCGCACGCCCGGCCACTGGTCGCCGCGGCTGGCGTGGATGAAGCCCTCCTCGGCCAGCGTGCGGCCGCGGGTGGAGACGGCGTACTCGCCCGTCTGCTGCGCCGCCGCCCAGTCGGAGGCCAGCGCCAGGTGGAAGATCGTGGCCACGACGCCGCCCCTCGGTGGTGGACCCGGTCGGAGGAGCGCTCAGAAGAGCCGGTCGGTGGGGTCGTCGAGCCCGCGCAGCGCGTCGTAGTCGACGACGGCGCAGGTGATCCCGCGGTCACCGGCGAGCACCCGTGCCTGCGGCTTGATCTCCTGGGCCGCGAAGATGCCCCGCACCGGCGCCAGCAGCGGGTCCCGGTTGAGGAGCTCCAGGTAGCGGGTCAGCTGCTCGACCCCGTCGATCTCCCCGCGCCGCTTGATCTCGACCGCGACGCTCACCCCGTCGGCGTCGCGGCACATCAGGTCGACCGGGCCGATCGCCGTCGGGTACTCGCGGCGGACCAGGCTCAGTCCCGGCACCAGCGTGCCCGGGTGGTCGGCGAGGAGCTCCTGCAGGTGCTTCTCCACGCCGTCCTTCTGCAGGCCCGGGTCGATGCCGAGGTCGTGGGAGGTGTCGTGGTGGACCTCCTCGATCAGGATCCGCAGCGTGTCCGGCGCCTGGTTCTTCGTCGCCTTCGCGGTGACGGTCCACTCGACGGTGCCGTCCTCGGTCTCGCCCTCGCGCACGGTGCACGGCGGCGACATCCAGTTGAGCGGCTTGTAGGAGCCGCCGTCGGAGTGCACCAGCACCGAGCCGTCCGCCTTGATCATCAGCACCCGGGTGGCCATCGGGAGGTGGGCGGTGAGCCTTCCGGCGTAGTCCACCTGGCAGCGCGCGACGACGATTCTCACAGCGCCCGAGGCTACCGGGTGGGGTCACCGCGCCCGTCACGCAGCCCGAGGCGATGTGACGTCCGTCTCGAATAGTTACCGACGGGTAGTCATGGGAGGAGCGGGGTGACACACTGCCGCGCATGACCTCCAGCGACGAGATCTTCGACACGCTTGTGCTGCCGTACCTCAACCACGCGGTGCGGATGTACGAGGCGTCCTACGCCTCGGTGACCGACATCGAGGCCGGCATGGTGTTCGGCTGCGGCTACGCCCAGGGCCCTCTCACGCTGATCGACGAGCTGGGCGCCGCGACCGTCCGCGACGCCCTGGCGAAGCGGTACGCCGAGAGCGGCGACCGCCTGCACCAGCCGGCCGCCCTGCTCGACCGGCTCGCCACCGAGGGCGGCACCTTCGCCGAGCTCGGTGCCGGCGCCGACGCCCCGCGGCCGACGTTCAAGCGCGACATCGCCAAGGTCGGCGTCGTCGGCACCGGCACCATGGCCTCGGGCATCGCCCAGGTCTTCGCGCAGAGCGGCTACGACGTGGTCTACGTCGGCCGCAGCCAGGAGAAGCTCGACGGCGTCGTCGGCTACATCACGAAGAACCTCGACCGCGCCATCGCCAAGGGCAAGTCCACCGAGGACGACAAGGCGGCCGTCCTGGCGCGCCTGACCGGCGCCACCGAGCGCGCCGCGCTCGCCGACGTCGACATCGTGGTCGAGGCGATCGCCGAGGACCTCGACGTCAAGCTCGAGCTCTTCCGCGACCTCGACGGCATCTGCAAGCCGGGCGCGATCCTCGCGACCACCACCTCGTCGCTGCCGGTCACCCAGCTGGGTGCTGCGACCGACCGCCCCGCCGACGTGATCGGCATGCACTTCTTCAACCCGGCCCCGGTGATGAAGCTGGTCGAGGTGGTCACCACGCCGTCGACGGCGGCCGACGTCGACGAGACGGTCAAGGCGCTGTGCGCCAAGGTCCGCAAGGTCGCCGTCTCCTGCGGCGACCGCTCCGGCTTCATCGTCAACTGCCTGCTCTTCCCCTACCTCAACGACGCGGTCCTGCTCGCCGAGACCGGCGTCGACCTCGAGGTCATCGACACCGCGATCAAGGAGGCCGCCGGCTTCCCGATGGGGCCGTTCGAGCTCCTCGACGTGGTCGGCAACGACGTCTCCCTGGCGATCCAGAAGGAGCTGCACGCCGAGTTCAAGGAGCCGGGCTTCGCGCCCGCGGCCACGCTGGAGGCGAAGGTCGCGGCCGGCGAGCTCGGGCGCAAGACGAAGAAGGGCTTCCACACCTACTGAGCTGGATGGCGCGGCCGCAGCCGTCAGGTCGGCGGGATCAGCTGTTGGCGGTGCAGACCGCCGACCACTTCTTGATCTTGCCCGGGGGAGAGGAGATCGCCCGGACGGCCTTCTTCGCCTTGCGGATCGCGCGTTTCTTGGTCTGGCCCCAGTCGCCGCCCCAGGCGACCACCTGGCCGTCGTGGACCCGGGCGGCCGCGGCCGCGCAGGCGTTCCGCGTCCAGGCGGCCTTACGGCACTGGCCGGGGTGGTCGCTGCGGTTCTTGCAGCGCCGCTGGGCGGTCTTCACCGCGGCCTTCTTCTGCGACAGGTTGATCACGCTGTAGGCGACCCCGTCCTTGGGGTTGACCGAGATCGCGCCGAAGCAGCGCTTGGTGCAGCCGCGCCGCGCCGTCGGGCGCTGCCCGGCGTCGTACCGGGCGGTGGTGAGGGCGGCGGCGTCGCGGTCGGACCCGTCGGTGGCGGCCCGGGCCGCCGGTGCCGTGGCGGCCGTGCCGGCGACCAGAGCGGCCGCCAGGACCGCGGCGATCGTCCAGTGCAGCAGTGCTCGTGGAAGGATCATCGCGCTCCTCGGGTCGGTGGGTGCCCCGTCCACCGGCGCCGCGTCGGTGAACCGGGCGGAGATGCCTCTCGGGGAGTCTGCACCCGCCGGCGCACCTCGGCAACCCCGATCCGGGCCAGGCCCGCCCGGCCCGGTCGCGTCTGGGAGACTCCCGGGGTGGCGCTGCACTCCCTCACCCTCGGCGAGCACGGCTCGCCGGTGGTCTTCCTCCACGGCCTGTTCGGTCAGGGCCGGAACTGGACCACGATCGGCAAGGCCCTGGCCGGGGAGCACCGGATCCTGATGGTCGACCTGCCCGACCACGGCCGGTCACCCTGGACCGACCACTTCGACTACTTCGAGGTCGCCGAGAAGGTCGCCGCCGTGGTGCCCGACGACGGCACCGCCACCGTGGTGGGCCACTCGATGGGCGGCAAGGTCGCGATGCTCCTCGCGCTCACCCAGCCCGGGCTGGTACGACGCCTGGTGGTCTCCGACATGTCGCCGGTGCGCTACGCCGAGACGCCCGGGGGACTGTCGCGGTACCCGCACGCGCTCAACGCGATCGACCTGACCACCCTCGGCAGCCGCGAGGAGGCGGACGGCCTGCTCGCGCCGGTGGCCCCGGACCCGGCGGTCCGGGGGTTCCTGCTCCAGAACCTGCGCCGCGACGCCGACGGCGACGGCTGGCGGTGGCAGGCCAACCTGCCGCTGCTGGAGCGGGACCTGCCGACGATCGCGGACTGGCCCGAGGACCGGCTCGAGGGCGTCGCCCCGTTCGAGGGCCCGGTGCTGTGGGTCGCCGGCGGGCGGTCCTCCTACGTCACCGAGGAGTACGAGCCCGCGATGGACCGCTGGTTCCCGAACAACCGGCGGCTCGTGATCAAGGAGGCCGGGCACTGGGTCCACTCCGAGCAGCCGGAGATCTTCGCCGAGGCCGTCCGCCGCTTCGCCCGCGACTGAGTCACCCCGTCGGGCCCCGTCGGGGCCCCGTCGGCGGCCCGTCGGGCCGCTCAGTCCCCGGCCCGTCCGGCCGCTCAGTCCCCGGCCCGCCGGGCCCGGTAGGCGGCGACGGCGTTGCGGTTGCCGCAGGCGGTCGAGCAGAACCTGCGCGACCGGTTGCGCGAGAGGTCCAGCACGACGCCGGCGCAGCCGTCGTCGGCGCACTCGCCGAGGCGCGACATCTCGTCGGCGCGGATCACGTCGATCATGGCCATCGCGGTCTCCACCACGATCCGCTCCGCGAGGGGGCGCTCGGGGGTCACCGCGTGCACGTGCCAGTCCTGCGGGTCGTGGCGCACCAGTCGCGGGAGGGCTCGGTGCTCGGCGAGCATCGCGTTGACCAGCGCGGCGGCCTCGTCCCGGTCGGCGAGCAGCAGGTCGCGCAGCGCGGGGCGGACCGCCCTGACCTGCGCGAGCTCGGCGGCGTCCCTGTCGTGCCGGCCGGTGTAGGCGTGCTCGTCGAAGAAGCGGTCGAGATCGGCCACGGTGGCGAGCGTGTCCGGGGGCTCGGCCGTGTTCACGAGCGCGGCGGCCGCTTGGAGCGCCAGTTCCGTGTCATCAGCGAAAACCACTTTGACAGGTTACATCGCCGGGCGTAGCGTCATGTGTCATGGCATCAGTTGCTCATGACGCGCCCGTGGTGGCGCCGGCCCCGGGCGTCCGGGGTGGTCGGGGCGGGCTCGGCCTCGCGATCCTCTCGGCGGCCACCTTTGCGCTCTCGGGTGCCCTCGCGCGTCCGTTGCTCGCGGCCGGCTGGAGTCCCGGCGCCGTCGTCGGGCTCCGCATCGCGATCGGCGCCGTCGTCGTGCTGCCCTTCGGGGTGGCCGCGCTGCGCGGCCGCTGGTCCGTCGTCCGGCGCAACGCCGGCCGGATCCTCGCCTACGGCCTGCTCGCGGTGGCGGGGGCGCAGTTCTGCTACTTCTCCGCCGTCCAGCACATGCAGGTCGGGCCCGCGCTGATGATCGAGTACGCCGCCCCGGTGGCCGTGGTCGGCTGGCTCTGGGTGCGCCGCGGCCAGCGCCCCGGCCCGCTGACGCTCGGCGGCGCCGGGGTGGCGGCCGTCGGCCTGCTGCTGGTCCTGGACCTGTTCACCGGTGCCCGCCTCGACCCGGCCGGTGTCGCCTGGGCGCTGGCGGCGATGGTCGGCGCGGCGTCGTACTTCCTGATCTCGGCGGACGACGCCGGCGGGCTGCCGCCGCTCGCCCTGGCCGCGGGCGGCCTCCTGGTCGGGGGAGCGGCGCTCGGGCTGCTGGCGCTGGTGGGTGCCCTGCCGGTCGCGGCGAACGCGCAGGCGGTCGCCTACGCGGGGTCGACGGTGCCGTGGTGGGTGCCGGTGCTGCTGCTCGGCGTGCTCACCGCCGCGGTCTCCTACGTGACCGGGATCGGCGCCGCGCGGGCGCTGGGCTCGCGGGTGGCGTCGTTCGTCGCGCTGGGCGAGGTGGTCTTCGCCGTGCTGTGGGCGTGGGTGCTGCTCGCGGAGCTGCCGGGCCCGGTGCAGCTGCTCGGCGGCGTGCTGATCCTCGCCGGCGTGGTCCTCGTCAAGGTGGGCGAGCGCGCCGTGGTGGCGCCGGAGCCGGTCACCGTCTGAGGGCGGGCGCCCCACTCGTTCACTCCGCCGAAGTGTCCGCCGAGCGGCTGAGTGCCCGGGCGGGGTCGTGTGCCTCAGAACCCGGCATCTCGATGTGTGGGGCACACGACCCGCGGCGGGGCGGGGCGGGGCGGGGCGGGCGTGGGCGGGCTCGTGTGCCCAGCAACCCTCTATTTCGATGCCTCAGGCACACGACCCGAGCCGGTCCGGCCGGTCCGGCCGGGTGAGTCGGGTCGAGCCAGGTTCGGCCATGTAACACGCGGTCCACCGGGCCACCCGGCCGTCCACGTCACTTCCAGCCCGCCGCGACGGGATCGAACCGACGTCGACGGCCGAGCAGAACGGCGAACAGCGTGTTACATGCGCCTCGGCCGAGCCGGCCCCGACCGCCTCAGGCGGGCCTGCCCGACCGCCCCGGCCGATGACATGCCCTGTCGCCGTTCCGGCGTCAGCGCAGGTCCTGCCGCCGGACCACGACCTCGCGCAGCACCAGCACCACCGCGGCGGCGGCCGGGATCGCGAGCAGCGCACCGACCACGCCGAGCAGCGCGGCGCCGACGAGGGCCGCGATCACGATCACCGCGCCGGGCAGGTCGACCGACTTGCTCATCACCCGCGGGTAGACGATGTAGTTCTCGACCTGCTGGTAGATCAGGAAGAAGATCGCGCACGCGATGCCGCTGCGCACGTCGGTCGCGAAGGCGATCGCGGTGACGACCACGGCGCCGAGGGTGGCGCCGATCATCGGGATCACGTCGAGCACGGCGATCACGAAGGCCAGCGCCACGGCGTACTCGCGCACCTCGGTGAACCAGAGGAAGACCAGCGAGGAGAGTCCGGCGGTGGTCGCCACCACGAACGCACCGGAGACGTAGCCGCCGATGTTGTGGATCACCTTGTCGCCCAGCTTGGAGACCCGCTCGCGCCGCGAGGCCGGGGCGAGCTGGTAGAGCGCGCCGGTCGTCGTCTTCAGCGACGCCAGGAAGTAGAGCGTCAGGATGACGATGACGAAGCCGTTGAAGAGCGCGGAGACGATCTTCAGGCCGAAGCCGAGCGCGCCGCCGAAGAGCGTCGAGATGAAGTCGCCGTCGGTGACGAAGGACTCCGCCTTGTCGATGAGGTCGTACTCGTCGTTGAGGGCCTGGATCCGCTCGTTCCGGTTGAGCTGGTCGAGCCAGGTCGGGACGTTCTGGGTCAGCGCGGCGACCTGGTCGGTGATGACCGGGACGATGGCCACCAGGAAGAGCGCGACGAGCGCCAGCGCGGCGACCGTGACGGCGCCGCAGGCCCAGGAGCGCTTCAGGCCGCGTCGCTCCAGGAACTCCACCGACGGGTTGAGGCCGGCGGCGAGGAAGAACGAGACGACGATCAGGAGCACCACCGAGCTGATGCTCAGCAGCGCGGTGAAGAGGGCGAACGCCAGGAGGGCACCGGCGCCGCCGGTGAAGCCGATGAAGAACGGCGACCGGCGGTCGAACGGCTCGCCCTGGTGGCCGTAGGGGGCCGGCGCGGGGGCTTCCTCCGCCACCTCCTCGGCGGCTTCGTCGGACGACGAGGCCGCCGGGTCGGGGTCGATCGGATGCTTCCCGCGCCGGCCGCCGATCAACTCTCGTCCTCGCCGAACCCGGCGACCAGCTCGGCGAGCGAGGCCAGCTGCGCGGTGATCGAGTCGCGACGCTTGGTGAGCCGGTCGAGCTCCGAGCGGGTCTTGGCCAGCTCGCGCTGCGCCTCGGCGTCACCGCTCGCGGTGATCGACTCGGCCTGCGTGCGGGCGGAGGCGACGATCTGCTCGGCCTCGCGGCGGGCGCGGCTCAGCAGCCCCTCGGACTCGCTCTGGGCGGCGGCCCGGTTGGCGGCCGACTGCTTGGCGGAGTCGGCGGCGCGCTCCTCGGCGGCGGTGGCCCGCTGCTCGGCCTCCTCGACCAGGCGGCGGGTCTCGGCGACCGCGCTGTTGTGGTGGTCGGTGGCCTCGCGCGCCAGGCGCTCCTTCTCCACCGCCAGCATCCGGCGGGCCTCCTGGACCTCGCGGTCCGCGGCGGCGCGGGCCTGCTCGACCTCGCGCTGGGCGGCGGCGCGCATCTCGCCGGTCTCCTGCTGGGCGGCCAGGCGCAGCTGGTCGGCCTCGCGCCGGGCGCCGGCGAGGGTGTCCTCCGCCTCGCTCTTGGCCAGGGCGCGCTCCTGCTCGGCGTCGGCGAGCAGGCGGGTGCGGTTGTCCTCGAGCTCGCGCAGCTGCACGGCGCGCATGTCGTCGGCCTCGCGGGTGGCCTCGGCGCGGATCGCCTTCGCGTCGCGGTTGGCCTGGTCGCGGATCTCGGCGGCGTCCCGCTCGGCGGCCTCGGCCAGCTCGGCGGCCTCCTCCTCGGCCAGGCGCAGCATCGCGCTGGCGCGACCGCCGAGTCCGGCGTAGGAGGGGGTGACGTGCTCCTCGAGCTCGCCCTTGGCCTTGCTGAGGTCCTTCTCCAGGTCGGAGGCGCGGCTCTCGGCGGCCTTGACGCGCTCCTGGAGGGAGGTCTTGTCGGCCGACAGCTGGCGGATCTGGGCGTCGACCGCGACGCGGTCGTAGCCGCCGCGGCGCACGACCGGCAGGCCGGCCGGGTTGCCGGGGCCCGCGGGCGCACCGGTGGACATGCCCGGCGTGGTCGGGCGCGCGGCGCCCGCCGGCGGGGCGGTCGGCCGCGTGCTGGGCGCGGCGGTCGGCTTCGGGGTCTCGGCGACGGTCGGGATCACCTGCGTCGTCTGGGAGTCGGTGGTGGATGTGGTCGCGCTGCCGTCGCCGGACGAGCCGGTGTCGTCGTTCGGCTCGTCGAAGATGGACAGACCCTGGTCGCTCATCGGGGGCGTCTCCGTGCGTCTGGGAAAAGGGGGGACCGCACCATGATCCCTGATGCCCGAAGCAGTTCACACACGCCGTACCGGTTGTGCTCCAAAATGTAACGAGGCCCCCGGCGCGTCGGCGCCGGGAGCCTCGTCGACGGACGTCGTGGCGTCGGTCAGATCCCGCGGAAGAGGTTGATCTTGTCGATGTGCTGCTCGCGCAGCTCGGTGTCGATCACGCCCAGGCCCTCGGTCGGGGCGAGCGCGAGCACGCCGACCTTGCCCTGGTGCTTGTTGTGGTGCACGTCGAGCGCGGCCTGGCCGGTCTCCTCGAGGCGGTAGGTCTTCGACAGGGTCGGGTGGATCTTGCCCTTGGCGATGAGGCGGTTGGCCTCCCACGACTCGCGGTAGTTGGCGAAGTGGCTGGAGATGATCTTCTTGAGGTTCATCCACAGGTAGCGGTTGTCGTACTCGTGCATGTAGCCCGAGGTGGAGGCGCAGGTGGTGATCGTGCCGCCCTTGCGGGTCACGTAGACCGAGGCGCCGAACGTCTCGCGGCCCGGGTGCTCGAAGACGATGTCGATGTCCTCGCCGCCGGTGAGCTCGCGGATCGCCTTGCCGAGGCGCTGCCACTCCTTGGGGTTCTGCTGCGTCCCGTCCTCGTTCCAGAACTTGAAGTCCATCTCGGAGCGGTTGATGACGAGGTCCGCGCCCATGTTGCGCACGATCTGGGCCTTCTCCTCGTTGGAGACCACGCAGATCGGGGTGGCGCCGCCGTTGAGGGCGTACTGGGTCGCGAAGCCACCGAGGCCGCCGGAGGCGCCCCAGATCAGGACGTTGTCGCCCTGCTTCATGGCGCCGCCGTTCTTCGAGACCAGCTGGCGGTACGCCGTGCAGTTGACCAGGCCGGGTGAGGCGGCCTCCTCCCAGGTCAGGTGCTCGGGCTTGGGCATCAGCTGGTTGGCCTTGACCATCGCCACCTCGGCGAGGCCGCCGAAGTTGGTCTCGAAGCCCCAGATCCGCTGCTCGGGGTCGAGCATCGTGTCGTTGTGGCCGTCGGCGGACTCCAGCTCGACCGAGAGGCAGTGCGCGACGACCCGGTCGCCGGCCTTCCACTTGGTCACGCCGGGGCCGGTGCGCAGCACGACGCCGGAGAGGTCGGAGCCGACGATGTGGTACGGCAGGTCGTGGCGCTTGGTGAGCGGCGAGATCCGGCCGTAGCGCTCCAGGAAGCCGAAGGTGGAGACGGGCTCGAAGATCGAGGTCCACACGGTGTTGTAGTTGATCGAGGAGGCCATGACGCCGACGAAGACCTCGCCGGGGCCGAGCTCGGGGAGCGGCACCTCGTCCAGGTGCAGCGACTTGCGGGGGTCCTTCTCCTTGGAGGGGACGCCCTCGAACATGTCGACCTCGTCCTTGTGAACGGTCACCGCCCGGTAGGACTCCGGAAGGTCCAGGTTCGCGAAGTCCTCCGAAGAGGTCCCCTCGGCGAGGATGGCGTCGAGAATGTGCTGCACGAGCGTCGTCTCCCTAGTGGTTGATGGCTAGCGGTGTGAAGGCTGCGGAGGTCTAGCCGGTGTGGAAGATACCCGCCGGTAACCTCCGCGTGCGCGGATCGTGACGGGCGTCTCATTGTTCGACGTGTTGTGACATGGGTCACCATAGATTCGGTGACCCCGAGGAGAGGCGGTGCCCGCGACGTGGACGGTTCCGATGAGGCCCGGCCGGTCGACCTCAACGCCGACGTGGGGGAGTCCTTCGGCCGGTGGGAGCTCGGCGACGACGAGCGCCTGCTGCCGCACCTGACCAGCGCGAACGTCGCGTGCGGCTTCCACGCGGGCGACCCGGCGACGCTGCGCCGCACCGTCGCCGTGGCCGCCCGGCTCGGGGTCAGCGTCGGGGCCCAGGTCGGCTACAACGACCTCGCCGGCTTCGGCCGCCGCTTCATCGACGTCTCGCCCGAGGACCTCGCCGCCGACGTGCTCTACCAGCTCGGCGCGCTGGACGCGCTCGCCCGGGCCGCGGGGTCCAAGGTCGCCTACCTCAAGCCCCACGGCGCGCTCTACCACGCCGTCACCACCCACCCGGAGCAGGCGGATGCCGTGGTCGCCGCCGTGCTGGACTTCGGGCGCGTGCCGATCCTCGGCTTCCCCGGGTCCGTGCTGCTCGAGCGGGCCGCCGCGGCCGGGCTGCCGGTGGTCGCGGAGGGCTTCGCGGACCGCGCCTACGGCTCCGACGGTCGACTGGTGCCCCGCTCCGAGCCCGGCGCCGTGCTGACCTCGCCCCGGCAGGTCGCCGAGCAGGCGCTCGCGCTGGTCGAGGCCGGCGAGGTCGCCTCCCTCTGCATCCACGGCGACTCCCCGGGCGCCCCCGCGCTCGCCGCCGCGGTCCGCGCCGCGCTCGCCGAGGCCGGGCTGACGGTGGCGCCGTTCGCATGAGCGTGCGCGTCCTGCCCTACGGCGACCGCGGGCTGCTGCTGGAGGTCGCCGACACCGCCGCTGTGCTCGCCTGCGTCGACGCGCTGCGCGCCGGGGGAGGTCGCCTCGAGGAGCTGGTCGAGGACCTGGTGCCCGGGGCGCGGACCGTGCTGCTGGTCGCCCGGTCGGGCATCGACCCCGAGCGGCTGCGGTCGCTCGTGCCCGCCCTGCTCTCCGGCGCGGGCCTCGGGGCGGAACCCGGACCGCCGCCCGGTCCGGCGCCGCCGGAGGTCGAGATCCCGGTCCGGTACGACGGCGCCGACCTCGCCGAGGTGGCCGCCCTGACGGGGCTCGACGAGGCCGGCGTGGTCGCCGCGCACACCGGCGCCGCCTGGCGGGTCGCGTTCGGTGGCTTCGCGCCCGGCTTCGCCTACCTGGTCGGCGGCGACCCCCGGCTGCGGGTGCCCCGCCGGGCCACCCCGCGGACCGCGGTGCCGGCCGGCTCGGTGGGGCTCGCGGGGGAGTTCAGCGGCGTCTACCCGCGCTCCTCGCCGGGCGGCTGGCAGCTGATCGGCCGCACCGACCTGACCCTCTGGGACGCCGACCGGGAGCCGCCCGCGCTGCTGCTCCCCGGCGCGGTGGTGCGGTTCCGGGAGGCGGGGCGGTGAGCGCGCTGGTCGTCCGCGCGCTGGGCGGGCCCTGCCTGGTCACCGACGCTGGCCGCGCCGGGCTGGCCGGCGTCGGCGTCGGGCGCAGCGGCGCGGCCGACCGGGCGTCGTACGGGCTCGCGAACCGGCTGCTGGGCAACGAGCCGGGCGCCGCCGCGCTGGAGGTCGTGCTCGGCGGGCTGGAGGTGGAGGCGGTCGGCACGTGCTGGGTGAGCGTGACCGGGGCGCCGGTCGCGGTCGACCGCGGCGGCCGCGCCGAGCCGACCGGCGCCGTGCTGGCGCTGCGGGCCGGGCAGCGGCTGCGGCTCGGGTCGCCGGCCTCGGGGCTGCGCAGCTACCTCGCCGTGCGCGGCGGCCTCGACGTCGCCGCGGTCCTGGGCTCGGCGGCGCACGACACGCTCTCGGGCCTCGGCCCGGCGCCGGTCGGCGTGGGGGACCGGCTCGCGGTCGGGCCGGTGCCCGGTGGCGCGATGCTGGTCGACGCCGTCCCGCCGGCGGCGTACGACGACGTGCCGGTGCTGCGGGTGGTGCCGGGGCCGCGGGCGGACTGGGTCCGCGACGCCGGGGCGCTGGTGCGCGGCCCGTGGCGGGTCGCCCCCGAGAGCGACCGGATCGGGGTGCGCCTGGCGGGGCCGGCGTTCGAGGCCGTGCCGGGTCGCGGTGAGCTGCCCAGCGAGGGCGCGCTGCGCGGCGCCGTGCAGATCCCGCCGGACGGGCGGCCGGTGGTCTTCGGCCCCGACCACCCCGTCACCGGGGGCTACCCGGTGATCGGGGTGGTGCTGGACGCGGACGTCGACCGGCTCGCGCAGGTCCGGCCGGGCGACGAGGTGCGCTTCCGCTGGGCCTGACACCGATGGCCACCGGGGTGGGTCAGTGGGGGGCGGCGGAGGGCTCGACGAGCTCCACCAGCACGCCGCCGGCGTCCTTGGGGTGGACGAAGTTGATCCGGCTGTCCGCGGTGCCGCGCTTGGGCTCGGGGTAGAGCAGGCGCACGCCGCGCTCGCGCAGGACCGAGGAGACGTGGTCGAGGTCGGTCACCCGGTAGGCCATCTGCTGCACGCCCGGGCCGGAGCGGTCCAGGAACTTGGCGATCGTGGAGTCCTCGTTCAGCGGGGCGAGCAGCTGGATGCAGGAGCCGGAGTCGCCGACGGCGACCATCGCCTCGCGGACCCCCTGCTCCTCGTTGGTCTCCTCGTGCACGGCGACCATCCCGAAGGTGTCGCGGTAGAACGCGATCGCCGCGTCCAGGTCGGGCACGGCGATGCCGACGTGGTCGATGGCGGTGAACAGCTGCTCGGGCAGGTCATCGGTCAGACTCATGGCGACTATTGTGCAGGCAGGGGAGTGTGATCAGCGCCTCACCTCGTTTGGGCGTGGACGCCCTCCACGGGCCTGGCTACCGGCGAGTAGTCTGCCGAGGAGGACGGGCCGCCCGCGTGGGGCTCCCATGCGGCCCCGCAGATGTCCACGAACTCACGGAGGCACCATGTCCCAGTCCGCCAACCCGAGCGTCATCGTCGCCGGCGCCCGCACCCCGATCGGCCGCCTGCTCGGCGGCCTCAAGAGCCTCTCCGCTGCCGAGCTCGGCGGCGTGGCGATCAAGGGCGCGCTGGAGAAGGCCGGCGTGAGCGGCGACCAGGTCGACTACCTGATCATGGGCCAGGTCATCCTCGCGGGCGCCGGGCAGAACCCCGCCCGCACCGCCGGCATCGCCGCGGGGCTGCCGCTGAGCCTGCCCTCGATCACCATCAACAAGGTGTGCCTGTCGGGCCTCAACTCCATCGCCACCGCGGACCAGATGATCCGCGCCGGCGAGGCGGACATCATCGTGGCCGGCGGCATGGAGTCGATGACCAACGCCCCGCACGTCCTGCCCAAGTCCCGCGAGGGCTTCAAGTTCGGCGACGTGAAGCTGGTCGACTCCATGGCCTACGACGCGCTCTACGACCAGGCCACGCAGCAGGCGATGGGCGGCCTGACCGAGCAGATCAACGCCGAGGGCACCCAGCTCAGCCGCGAGGAGCAGGACGAGTTCGCCGCCGCCTCGCACCAGAAGGCCGCCGCCGCCTGGAAGAACGGCGTCTTCGACGACGAGGTCGTCCCGGTGACGATCCCGCAGCGCCGCGGCGAGCCGATCGTGGTCTCCTCCGACGAGGGCGTGCGCGGCGACACCACCGCCGAGTCGCTGGGCAAGCTGCCCCCGGCGTTCTCGAAGTCCGGCACGATCACCGCCGGCTCCGCCTCCCAGATCTCCGACGGCGCCTGCGCCGTGGTCGTGATGAGCAAGGCCAAGGCCGAGGAGCTGGGCCTGGAGTACCTCGCCGAGATCGGCGCCCACGGCATGGTCGCCGGCCCGGACAGCAGCCTCCAGATGCAGCCGGCCAACGCCACCGCGAAGGCCTGCGCCAAGGAGGGCATCACGCCCGCCGACCTCGACCTGGTCGAGTTCAACGAGGCCTTCGCCGCGGTCGGCATCGAGTCCGCCCGCGCGCTGGAGATCCCCGAGGAGAAGATCAACGTCAACGGCGGCGCGATCGCGCTCGGCCACCCGGTCGGCATGTCCGGCGCCCGGGTCGTGCTGCACCTCGCCCTCGAGCTCAAGCGCCGCGGTGGCGGCATCGGTGCCGCCGCGCTCTGCGGTGGCGGTGGCCAGGGCGACGCCCTGATCGTGCGTGTCCCGTCGAACTGACACCGTCGACGACCTCGTCGCCCGGGCCTGCCAGGGGCAGGCCCGGGCGATCGGTCGTCTGATCTCGCTGGTCGAGGACGACTCGCCGCTGCTGCGCGAGGCGATGGCCGCGCTGGCGCCCCACGCCGGACGGGCCCAGGTGGTCGGGCTGACCGGTGCTCCCGGCGTCGGCAAGTCGACCTCGACGAGCGCGCTGATCGGCGAGTACCGCCGCCGCGGCCGCCGCGTCGGCGTGCTGGCGGTCGACCCGTCCTCGCCGTTCTCCGGCGGTGCGCTGCTCGGCGACCGGATCCGGATGTCCGAGCACGCCACGGACCCGGACGTCTTCATCCGCTCCACCGCGGCCCGCGGCCACCTCGGCGGGCTCACCTGGGCCACGCCGCAGGCGCTGCGGGTGCTGGACGCGGGCGGGTTCGACGTGGTCCTGGTCGAGACCGTCGGGGTCGGGCAGAGCGAGGTCGAGATCGCCCGGCTGGCCGACACCACCGCGGTGCTGCTCGCCCCCGGCATGGGCGACGGGATCCAGGCCGCCAAGGCCGGGCTGCTCGAGATCGGCGACGTCTACGTGGTCAACAAGGCCGACCGCGACGGCGCCGACAAGGTACGCCGCGACCTGCGCACCATGCTGTCGCACGCCGAGCGCGCCGCCGACGCCTGGCGCCCGCCGGTGCTGCGCCTGGTCGCCACCGAGGGGACCGGCGTCGCGGAGGTGGTCGACGCCCTCGACGAGCACCACGCCCGGTCCGCCGACGACGGCACGCTGGCCCGGCGCCGTACCCGCCGGGCGCGGGACGAGATCGAGGCCATCGCGCTCACCGCGATGCGGGCCCGCTGGGGCGACCTCGGCGACGGCGCCAAGCTCGACGGCCTCGCCGCCGACGTCGCGGCGGGACGGTCGGACCCCTACGCCGCCGCCGACACGTTGCTCTGAGGCTCCGGAGTCGGTAGTGGGTCCTACGGTGAGGCCATGGCGACCCTCGAGGACGTACGGCGCATCGCGCTCTCCCTGCCCGAGACCGACGAGAAGACCTCCTGGGGCAACCAGATGTTCCGGGTCCGGGAGAAGGGCTTCGTCTGGGAGCGCCCGCTGGGCAAGAAGGACCGCGCGGACCTGGAGTCGCTCGACCAGCAGGTGCCCACGGGGGAGATCGCGGGGATCCGGGTGCCGGACCTCGGCGAGAAGGAGGCGCTGGTCGAGGGGCAGCCGGACGTCTACTTCACGATCCCGCACTTCGACGGCTACCCGGCGGTGCTGGTGCGGCTGGACGCGATCGACCTGGACGAGCTCGAGGAGATGATCGTCGAGGCCTGGCTGGACCGGGCCCCGAAGCGCCTGGCGGCCGACTTCCTCGCCGGGGGAGGGCGGCCGCAGCGGGGCTGAGAGGATGGCCGGGTGAGAGACGTCGTCATCCTCGGATCCACCGGATCGATCGGCACCCAGGCCCTCGACCTGGTCCGCGCCAACCCGGAGAGGTTCCGGGTGGTGGGGCTGACCGCCGGCGGCAGCAACCCGGACCTGTTCGAGCGGCAGGTGGCCGAGTTCCGCCCCGACTTCCACGGCCTCGGCGAGGAGGCCAGCGTGGAGGCGGCCGGGCGGCCGTGCGACGTGGTGCTGAACGGGATCACGGGCGCCGTCGGCCTGCGGCCCACCCTGGCCGCGCTCGACGCCGGCCGGACGCTGGCGCTGGCCAACAAGGAGTCGCTGGTGATGGGCGGTCCGCTCGTGCTGGAGCGCGCCAAGCCCGGCCAGATCGTCCCGGTGGACTCCGAGCACAGCGCGCTGGCGCAGTGCCTGCGCGGCGGCCGCGCCGACGAGGTGCGACGCCTGGTGCTGACCGCGAGCGGCGGCCCGTTCCGCGGCCGCAGCCGCGCCGACCTGGCCGCGGTCACCCCCGAGCAGGCGATGGCGCACCCCACCTGGGACATGGGTCCGGTGATCACGATCAACTCCGCCACCCTGGTCAACAAGGGGCTGGAGGTGATCGAGGCGCACCTGCTCTTCGGCATCCCCTACGACCGGATCGAGGTCGTGGTGCACCCGACCAGCGTCGTGCACTCGATGGTGGAGTTCGTGGACGGCTCGACGCTGGTGCAGGCCAGCCCGCCGACGATGCTGATCCCGATCGCCCTCGGCCTCTCCTGGCCCGACCGGGTGCCCGACGCGGCGCCCGCGGTCGACTGGACCCGGGCCGAGACCTGGGAGTTCTTCCCGCTCGACGACGAGGCGTTCCCCGCGGTCGCGCTGGCCCGGGAGGCGGGCGCGCGCGGCGCCACCGCGCCGGCCGTCTACAACGCCGCCAACGAGGTCGCGGTCGACGCGTTCCGGCGCGGCGGGCTGCCGTTCACCGGGATCGTCGACGTGGTGGCGGGCGTCGTGGGGGCGCACGACGTACCCTCGGAGGACGGCCTCACCATCGACGACGTCCTCGCGGCCGACGCGTGGGCGCGCGAGGAGGCCGCACGCCACCTCGAGCTGACCCAGCGCACGACCTGAAGGAACCGATGACCGCCCTGCTCTACCTCCTCGGCGTCGTGGTCTTCGTGGTCGCGATCCTCGCCTCCATCGGCCTGCACGAGCTCGGTCACCTGATCCCGGCCAAGAGGTTCGGCGGCAAGGTGACCCAGTACTTCATCGGGTTCGGCCCGACCGTGTGGTCCAAGCGGGTCGGCGAGACCGAGTACGGCGTCAAGGCGATCCCGCTGGGCGGCTACGTCAAGATCATCGGCATGCTGCCGCCGGGCGCGGAGCAGCTGGTCGAGGAGACCGAGGAGGTCCTCGACGCCCAGGGCAACACCGTCACCCAGGTGCGCGTGCGCAAGTCCAACACGGGGATGTTCACCCAGCTGATCTCCGACGCCCGCGCGGCGGAGTGGGAGCTGATCCAGCCCGAGGACGCCGACCGGCTCTTCTACAAGATGCCGTCGTGGAAGAAGATCGTGGTGATGGCGGGCGGCCCGACGGTCAACATCGCCATCGCGTTCCTGATCTTCACCGGCGTCTTCGCCACGTTCGGCAACCCGGCGGACCCCGACATCGAGACCACCGTGGCGGAGGTCCAGGCCTGCATCGTGCCGCCCGACGAGGACGGCCGCGCCTGCACCGCCGAGGAGCTGAAGAGCTCCCCGGCGCCGGCCCACGAGGCCGGCATCGAGGTCGGCGACGAGTTCGTCTCCTTCAACGGGGTCGAGGTCACCGACTGGAAGCAGCTCCAGACGCTGATCCGGGCCAACGGCGACGAGCAGGCCACGGTCGTGGTCGATCGCGACGGCGAGCTGGTCACCCTGCACACCGCCACCACGGTCACCCCGCGCTTCCTGGAGGTCGGCGACACCGAGCCCGAGCCGGTCGGCTTCCTCGGCGTGCGGCCGGTCGCCACCCCGACCACCGGCGGCCCGATCTACACGATCGACCAGATGGGGTCGATGACCGTCGAGGTCGTGAAGTCCCTGGCCACGCTCCCGGCCAAGGTCTGGGACGTCGCCCAGGCCATCGTCGGGCTGGAGGAGCGCGACCCGGCCGGTCCGGTCAGCATCGTCGGCGGCGGCCGCCTCGCCGGGGAGACCGCGGCGCACACGGAGATCGACCTGCAGTCGAAGGTGGTCTCGCTGTTGCTGCTCATCGCCGGCTTCAACTTCTTCATCGGCATGTTCAACTTCGTGCCGCTGCTGCCGCTGGACGGCGGCCACATCGCCAGCGCCGCGTGGGAGGGCATCCGCCGCGGGATCGCCCGGCTGCGCCGCCGCCCGGACCCGGGGTACGTCGACGCCGCCAAGCTGCTGCCGGTCGCCTACGTGGTCGCCTCGGCGATCCTGGTTCTCGGCATCGTGCTGATCGTCGGGGACCTCGTGGTCCCGGTGCACCTCGAGTCCTGAGCCCTGAGCCCGAAGTCGTGAGCCCGAAGTCGTGAGCCCGAAGTCGTGATGGGCGAGGCCGCCCGACTACCCTGGGCGCCATGACATCGACCCCCATCAGCCTCGGGATGCCCGCCGCACCAGCACCGGTGCTGGCCCCGCGTCGCAAGACGCGGCAGATCCAGGTCGGCAAGGTGGGGGTGGGCAGCGACCACCCGATCTCGGTGCAGTCGATGACCACGACGCTGACCTCCGACGTCAACGCCACGCTGCAGCAGATCGCCGAGCTCACCGCGGCCGGCTGCGACATCGTCCGGGTGGCCTGCCCGAGCGCCGACGACGCCGCCGCGCTCTCCGAGATCGCCCAGCACAGCCAGATCCCGGTGATCGCCGACATCCACTTCCAGCCGAAGTACGTCTTCGCCGCGATCGAGGCCGGCTGCGCCGCGGTCCGCGTCAACCCGGGCAACATCAAGAAGTTCGACGACCAGGTCAAGGAGATCGCCCAGGCCGCCAAGGACCACGGCACCTCCATCCGGATCGGCGTCAACGCCGGGTCGCTCGACAAGCGCCTGATGGAGAAGTACGGCAAGGCCACGCCCGAGGCGCTGGTCGAGTCCGCCGTCTGGGAGGCCAGCCTCTTCGAGGAGCACGGCTTCCACGACTTCAAGATCTCGGTGAAGCACAACGACCCCGTCGTCATGGTGCGCGCCTACGAGCTGCTCGCCGAGGCCGGCGACTGGCCGCTGCACCTCGGCGTGACCGAGGCCGGCCCCGCCTTCCAGGGCACCATCAAGTCCTCGGTCGCCTTCGGCGCCCTGCTGAGCAAGGGCATCGGCGACACGATCCGGGTCTCGCTCTCCGCTCCGCCGGTCGAGGAGGTCAAGGTCGGCCTGCAGATCCTGGAGTCCCTCAACCTCCGTCCCCGCCGCCTCGAGATCGTCTCCTGCCCCAGCTGCGGCCGGGCCCAGGTCGACGTCTACAGCCTCGCGGAGAAGGTCACCGCCGGCCTGGACGGCCTGGAGGTGCCGCTGCGCGTCGCCGTCATGGGCTGCGTCGTCAACGGTCCCGGCGAGGCCCGCGAGGCCGACCTGGGCGTCGCCTCGGGCAACGGCAAGGGCCAGATCTTCGTCAAGGGCGAGGTCATCAAGACCGTCCCCGAGTCGGCGATCGTGGAGACCCTGATCGAGGAGGCGATGAAGATCGCCGAGTCGATGGAGCCGGTCGAGGGCGCCGGCGCCGAGGTGTCGGTCTCCTGACCCCGCCGGTCTGCGGAGCGGCGGCGGAGCGAATCGCAGTCCCGCCGACGGAATCTGTGCACCCGGACTCGGCCCGCACCTCGTAGGCTGCGGCTGTGCTCATCACCCGACACGGCGTCCGCACCCTGACCGGTGCGGACCTGGGCGCGTTCCTGGCCCTCGCCGAGCGCGACCCGGTGGTCAACGCCTTCGCCGTGCACCGGGCCCGCACCACCAACCTGGAGCCACGCTGGCTCGGTGGCGAGATGTGGGGCCGGTTCGAGGACGGCGAGCTGGTCGCCGCCTGCCACGTCGCGGCCAACCTGGTGCCGATCGGCGCGGACGTCGAGGCCGCCGTGGCGTTCGCGGACCGGGCGCTGACCCGGCGCCGCAGCGTCTCCACGATCGTCGGGCCCCAGGACGCCGTACGGCCGTTCTGGGAGCGGGTCGCGCCGCACTGGGGCTCGCCGCGCGAGATCCGCTGGGACCAGCGCCACCTGGAGATCGCCCGCGACCCCGACGTGGCCCCCGACCCGGCGGTGCGGCTCTCGGTCCGCTCCGACATGGACCTGCTCTACCCGGCGTGCGTGGCGATGTACACCGAGGAGGTCGGCGTCTCGCCCGAGGCGGGCGGCGCCGCGGACCTCTACCGCGCCCGGGTCTCCCAGCTCGTCGCGCGCGGCCTCTCCTTCGCCCGGTACGACGACGGCGAGCTCGTCTTCAAGGCGGAGGTCGCCTGCGCCACCCAGCACGCGGCCCAGATCCAGGGCGTCTGGGTGCCGCCGCACCGCCGCGGCGAGGGGCTGGCCACGGCCGGGATGGCGGCGGTCGTCCGCTACGTGCGGGCCCAGATCGCGCCGGTGGTCTCGCTCTACGTCAACGACTGGAACCTGCCCGCCCGCGCCGCCTACGAGCGGGCCGGCTTCGTCGAGACCCGGCGCTTCGCCACCGTCATGTTCTGAGCCGGGGGTGGACCGGTGCCGATGCCGGATCGCGGTGGGCGCCGGCGAACCCCTAACCTTGCCGTCATGAGTGCACGCGTGGCCCGGATGTCGTCCCTCTTCCTGCGCACCCTGCGGGAGGACCCGGCGGACGCCGAGGTGCCGAGCCACAAGCTCCTGGTCCGTGCCGGCTACATCCGCCGCGCCGCGCCCGGCATCTACACCTGGCTGCCGCTGGGCCTGAAGGTGCTGCGCAAGATCGAGGGGATCATCCGCGACGAGATGGACGCCATCGGCGCCCAGGAGGTCACCTTCCCCGCGCTGCTGCCGCGCGAGCCCTACGAGGCCACCGGCCGCTGGACCGAGTACGGCGACGGGATCTTCCGCCTGAAGGACCGCAAGGACGCCGACTACCTGCTCGGGCCCACGCACGAGGAGATGTTCACGCTCCTGGTCAAGGACCTCTACGGCTCGTACAAGGACCTGCCGCTGTCGATCTACCAGATCCAGAACAAGTACCGCGACGAGGCGCGTCCCCGCGCCGGGCTGCTCCGCGGCCGCGAGTTCGTGATGAAGGACTCCTACTCCTTCGACGTCGACGACGCCGGGCTGGAGGCCAGCTACCAGGCCCACCGCGCGGCGTACATCAGGATCTTCGACCGGCTCGGCTTCGACTACGTCGTCGTGAAGGCGACGTCGGGCGCGATGGGCGGCTCGGCCTCGGAGGAGTTCCTGGCCAAGGCCGAGGTCGGCGAGGACACCTACGTCCGCTGCACCCGCTGCGACTACGCGGCCAACGTGGAGGCCGTCGAGGTCTCCCCGCCGGCCGCGGTGGCGTACGACGCCCTGCCGGCCGCGCACGCCGAGGCGACCCCGGACACCCCGACCATCGCCTCGCTGGTGGACCACCTCAACGCGGTGTACCCGCGCGAGGACCGCCCGTGGGCGGCGGGGGACACCCTGAAGAACGTGATGGTGGTGCTGGTGCACCCCGACGGCACCCGCGAGCCGCTGGCGATCGGCCTGCCGGGCGACCGCGACGTCGACGTCAAGCGCCTGGAGGGCCAGCTCGAGCCGATCGCGGTCGAGCCGATGGACGACGACGAGCTGGCCAAGCACCCCGCGCTGGTCAAGGGCTACATCGGCCCCGAGGTCCTCGGCGAGGAGGGCAAGAGCGGGATCCGCTACCTGGTCGACCCGCGCGTGGTCACCGGCACCGCGTGGGTGACCGGCGCGAACACGCCCGGCAGCCACGTGCTCGACCTGGTCGCCGGCCGCGACTTCACCCCCGACGGCACCATCGAGGCCGCCCAGGTGCGCGACGGCGACGCCTGCCCGCGCTGCGCCGAGCGCGGCGACGACGGCACGCTCGCCTCGGCCCGCGGCATCGAGATGGGCCACGTGTTCCAGCTCGGCCGCAAGTACGCCGACGCGCTGGACCTCAAGGTGCTCGACGAGAACGGCAAGCTGGTCACGGTGACCATGGGCTCCTACGGCATCGGCGTGACCCGCGCGGTCGCCGCCATCGCCGAGGACACCCTGGACGAGATCGGCCTGTGCTGGCCGCGCCACGTGGCGCCGTACGACCTGCACGTGGTGGCGACCGGCAAGGACCAGGCGGTCTTCGACGCGGCCGAGGCGTTCGTCGCGGAGGTGTCCGCCGCCGGCGTCGAGGTGCTCTTCGACGACCGCCCGAAGGTCAGCCCGGGCGTGAAGTTCAAGGACGCGGAGCTGATCGGCGTGCCGACCATCGTCACCTTCGGCCGCGGCGTGGCCGACGGCGTGATCGAGGTGAAGGACCGCCGTACCGGCGAGCGGACCGAGGTCGCGCTGGGCGAGGCGGCGCGACACCTGATCGACCTGGTCCGGGACTGACCCGGGACCGACAACAGCCGCGGCGGGGCCGCCGCCGGAGGGAGAGGGACGAGCCATGGCGAGGATCGACTGTCCGATACTCCGCGAGCAGGTCATGTCCGCCGACGAGGCGGCGTCCCTGATCCGACCGGGCGAGGCGCTCGGGATCAGCGGCTTCACCGGCGCCGGCTTCCCGAAGGCGGTGCCGGTGGCGCTGGCGGAGCGGATCCGCGCCGCCCACGACCGTGGCGAGCCGTTCCGGGTGGGGATCTGGTCGGGCGCCTCCACCGGTCCCGAGGTGGACGGCCAGCTGGCCCGCGTCGACGGCGTGGACCGCCGGCTGCCCTACAACTCCGACCCGGACCTGCGCCGGCTGATCAACGACGGCACCGTCGACTACCTCGACGCCCACCTCTCCCACACCGCCCAGCAGGCGTGGTTCGGCTTCTACGGCAAGCTGGACGTGGCGATCGTGGAGGTCGCCGCGATCCTGCCCAACGGGCTCCTGGTGCCCGGCACGTCGGTCGGCAACAACAAGACCTGGCTCGAGGTGGCGGACCGGGTGATCCTCGAGGTCAACCGGTGGCTGCCGCGCGACCTCGAGGGCTTCCACGACGTCTACTACGGCACGAAGCTCCCGCCGCAGCGGGTCCCGATCCAGCTGACCGACCCGCTGCAGCGGATCGGCGACCCGTACCTGCGGGTCGACCCGGCGAAGGTGATCGCGGTCGTCGAGACCAACGCCCCCGACCGCAACACGCCGCTCTCGGCGCCCGACGAGGCGTCGCGGGCGATGGCGGAGACGCTGGTCGACTTCCTGCGCCACGAGGTGCACGCGGGACGCCTGCCGGCCCGCCTGCTGCCGCTCCAGTCCGGGGTGGGCAACGTCGCCAACGCGGTGATGGAGGGTCTGCTGCACGCGGAGTTCGAGCACCTGACCTCCTACACCGAGGTGATCCAGGACGGACTGCTGGACCTGCTCGACGCGGGCAAGCTGCGCTCGCTGTCGGCCACCTCGTTCGGGCTCTCCCCGGAGGGCCAGCAGCGGTTCCTGGAGAACCTCGGCTCCTACAAGGGCAAGATCCTGCTGCGCAGCGAGGAGATCTCCAACCACCCTGAGGTCATCCGGCGCCTCGGGGTGATCGCGATCAACGGGATGATCGAGGCCGACATCTACGGCAACGTGAACTCGACCCACGTGATGGGCTCCTCGATCATGAACGGGATCGGCGGCAGCGGCGACTTCGCCCGCAACGCCTACCTGAACTTCTTCGTCTCGCCGTCGACCGCGAAGGCCGGGGCGATCTCGTCGATCGTGCCGATGGTCAGCCACGTCGACCACACCGAGCACGACGTGCACGTGCTGGTCACCGAGCAGGGGATCGCCGACCTGCGCGGGCTCTCGCCCAACGCGCGCGCCGGCCGCATCATCGACGCCTGCGCCCACCCGGACTACAAGGACGCGCTGCACGACTACGTGGCCCGCGCCCGCGCCGCCCGGCCCCACGCCCGGCACACCCCGCACCTGCTCGACGAGGCCCTCGGCTGGCACGTCCGCTACCTGCAGGAAGGCCGGATGTGAGCTCCCGGGGGAGCGGCATCGAGGCCGTCGTCTTCGACTGGGGCGGCACGCTCACCCGGTGGCACGACGTCGACTTCCACGCCGAGTCCCTGGCGCTCGCCCAGGCGGTGGTGCGGACCCCGACCCGGGACGACGACCACCACGCGAACGCGGCGAGGCTCCACCGGGCGGGCTCCGCGATCTGGGCCCGCAGCCGGGACGAGCAGCGCAGCGCGACGATCGCCGACCTCTTCGACGAGGCGGGCCTGGACCACGACGCGGCGCTGCTCGAGGCCTACTACGAGTTCTGGCTGCCGCACACCGAGACCGACCCCGACGTCCGCCCGCTCTTCGAGTGGCTGCGCGGCGAGGGGATCCGGGTCGGCGTCCTCTCCAACACGATCTGGCCGCGGGAGTGGCACGTCGGCTTCTTCGAGCGCGACGGCGTCGCGGACCTCATCGACGGGGACGTCTATACCAGTGAGATCCCCTGGACGAAGCCGTCGCCGCGGGCGTTCGAGGCCGCCTGCGAGGCCGTCGGCGGCGTCGACCCCGCGCGCTGCGTCTACGTCGGCGACCGCCTGTACGACGACGTGTGGGGTGCCCAGCAGGTCGGGATGCGCGCGATCCACGTCCCGCACAGCACCATCCCCGACGACCAGCGTGGTCATTCTGAGGGATCTCCGGATGGGATCGCCCACCGTCTGGCCGAGATTCCGGCTATTGTCTCCAGTTGGTGGTGACGTACGTCCCACCGGCGATCGTGCGGCCCCACTCGGCGGCCCGGATTGCAGGATTGTGCAATCGACTGCAGGTTCCTGCAGTGCAGATTTATGAGGATCGCGCTGACGCGACGCGGAGGCCTCTCGTGTTGCAAGATCGTGCATGTCAGACGGTGAGCCCCACCTCCTCGTTGACGAATGAGACCGCTGTCCCCGGTCACTGATGGCCCGCGACTCCAACTTCGGAAAGCATCTCGGGAGCTTTCCGAAGGAAGATCGCGGGCCATCAGAGTTTTTGGGGCCGAGCGCGTCTCCGCTTCGCTCCGCCGCGCTGCCGGCCTCGCAGTTGGCCGCCGCGGTGGTCGAGGTGGTCTGGCGGCCTGCGGCGGCTGCGCGCGGCGAAGCTTCGCTCGCGCCGTCCGGTCGCTGCGCTCCCTCCCGGCTCTCGCTGCGCGTTCCCCGCGCTCGCAGCCGTCAGTTCTATGGTCGCCGCCGGTGGCTGGCGCCGGTGGTTGAGGTGCGAGCGAAGCGAGCCTCGAAACCACCTGCGCGACGACCACCCTTCCTGCCGGTGGTCGGGGTGCGAGCGAAGCGAGCCTCGAAACCACCGTTCCCGCCGGTGGTCGGGGTGCGGGCGAAGCGAGCCTCGAAACCACCTGCTCCGGCTGGTCGAGGCCGTCGAGACCCGTTCGCCTCAGAGGCCGGGCAGCGTCTGCGGCCGGCCGCCGAACTCCAGGCTCCGCACGCCCGCGTCGAGCAGCGCGTCGATCGCCCAGCGGCGGGTGCGCTCGGTGCTGTTGGCGACGAGGAACGCGTAGCTCGCCGCGGCGGCCTGCTCCAGCTCGCGGGCGCGGGCGTCGATCGCCGCGGCGTCCCCCAGGTCGCCGAGCCGGTAGCCCGGCTCGGGCGCCTCCGGCGTACCGCCTGCGGCGTCGATCATCGCGAGCAGGGCGTCCCGGCGCTCCTGGTGGACCAGGTAGGCGTCGGTGATCCGGGCGTAGGCGAGGGGCGCGGCCGAGCGGGACGTGCGGGCGCCGAGGGCGCCGTAGACGAAGACGGCCGCGTGCTCGCCGGCCAGCGTCCGCTGCAGCGCCTCCAGCGTGGCGTCGGCGCTCATCCGAGCACCACCAGGCGCTGCGCCACCGCGGTGGCCATCGAGGCGAGGACCTGGGCCAGGGCCCCGCTGCCGGCGTCCAGCGCGCCCTCGACGAGGTCGCCGCGCAGCGCCGCCTCGGTCTCCAGCAGCGTCGACCGCGCCCGGCGCTCGCCGCGGGGCACCTCGGCCTCGTCGACGGACCCGTCCCACTCCAGCTCGGCGAGGTGACCGGCGGCAGCGTGTGCAGGTCGGCGTTGAACCCGATCCGGGCGCCGAGCAGCAGCGCGTACCACGGCAGCCACGGGGCGCCGGCCAGGCTGACCGCACCGACCTG